>NZ_JBFAKV010000004.1:54337-132418 GCF_040655895.1 Streptomyces sp. NPDC050264 | reverse complement strand
CTCGCGGTCGCAATACGACGGCGCTGCACCCGAACCAGATGCCCCCCGCACTCGCGGTCGCAATACGACGGCGCTGCACCCGAACCGGACGCCCCCCGCACTCGCGGTCGCAATACGACGGCGCTGCACCCGAACCAGATGCCCCCCGCACTCGCGGCCGCAACACGACGGGAGGGGACGTGACAGGTCGTCCCGCAGGGCATCGCGGGAACTCCGCGCCGGATGACGCGCCTACGGCGTACAAGAGACGACGAGACCGATCCGGCCGAGGAGGTACCCCGTCACGGCCCCGCCCCACGCCGCAACAGGGCGGGCACGTGACAGGTCGTCCCGCAAGGCATCGCGGGAACGACGTGCCGGATGAGGCGCCTACGGCGTACAAGAGACGACGAGACCGATCCGGCCGAGGAGGTACCCCGTCACGGCCCCGCCCCACGACGCAACAGGGCGGGCACGTGACAGGTCGTCCCGCAAGGCATCGCGGGAACGACGTGCCGGATGAGGCGCCTACGGCGTACAAGAAGCGACGAGACCGATCCGGCCGAGGAGGTACCCCGGCACGGCCCCGGCGACAACCCGGTCAAACCCTCAGCGGCCGCGCGCGTACCGGCCCGGTGGTGTTCCGACCACCCTTTTGAAGTGCCGGGTCAGATGAGACTGGTCGTAGAAGCCGCATGCCGCCGCCACCTCCCCGGGAGCGCGCCCGTCGAGCAGCAGCCGCCGCGCCCGGTCCACCCGGCGCGCCATCAGGTACTGGTGCGGAGCGATCCCGTACGCCGCTCCGAACGAGCGCACCATATGCGCGGGGTGCGCGTGCACAAGGCCCGCGGCCTCGCTCAGCTCAACGCCTTCGACGACGCGCGCGTCGAGCAGCTCGCGCAGCGCAACCGCCACCCGCCGGTCGGGCCCGCGCCGCGACTCCTCGGCGAGGCGCGGCCGCAGCCGCTCCCGCAACCGTTCCCCGACGAGCGCGAGCCGAGCGGCCGCCTCCAGCTCGTCGCCGGGGCGCACGAGGCAGGAGTGCAGCCGGCTGATGCGATCGCGCAGCAGCGGATCGACCAGGTCGGGGCTGTCCACGGCGGCCCCGATGAACGAGGCGTCCAGCGGCCCACCGCCGGCGTCCAGGTACAGCACCCGCTTGCGAAAACCGTGCGGCGTCGCGGCGGAGCCGTTGTGGGGGACGTGCGGGGGCAGGAGGGAGACGGTGCCGAGCGGCGTGCCGTGCGCGTGCCGTTCCAGGTCGTAGCGGACGGCGCCCTCGTCGACGATGAGCAGTGTCCAGGTGTCGTGCACGTGCATCGGGTAGGAGTGGCGCGTGAAATGGGCATGAAAGACCTCCGTGACGCCCTTGACCTCGGGGCGCCACGCGCTGATCTCCTCGGACCGTCCGGCCTCTCCGACCTCTCCGGCCTCTCCGGTCCGTCCGCCACCGGCCACCATGCAAAAAACGTACAAGACGGGACCGCGTCCCGGTCGGCAGTCTCAAGGCATGAGCACAGAGACCCCCGCCGACAACGCCGCCGACCGCCCCGCCCGCTTCGACACCAAGATCGCCGTGCTGCTCCGGGACGACCTGGAGACCTGGCAGCGGCTCAACGTGACGGCGTTCCTGGTGAGCGGGCTCGGCACGCAGGTCCCCGAGGTGGTCGGGGAGCCGTACGCCGATGCCGACGACACCCCGTACCTGCCGATGTTCCGGCAGCCGGTGCTGGTCTTCGAGGGCGGCAAGGAGATGCTCACCAAGGCGCACGGACGGGCGCTGCAGCGGGTCCTGCCGCGAGCGGTGTTCACGTCGGACCTGTTCGCGACGGGCAACGACACGGACAACAGGGCTGCGGTACGCGCGGTCGCGGGCGCCGACCTGGACCTGGTGGGGATCGCGGTGTACGGGCCGCGCAACGCGGTGGACAAGGTCCTGAAGGGCGCACGAATGCACACCTGACGCTCGACGAGCGTACTGATTGGCCCACTGGAGAGTGCGCGGAGTTGCCTACTTCCACTGGGCCACTCCTGCCTACGTTGAGGGCATGCCGAACAGATCGCGCGTCCGGGCCCTCGCCGCCGCCCAACTCGCCAACTCCATTGGGGACGGCGCCTATTACGTGACGTCGGCGCTCTATTTCACCCGCGTGGTCGGCCTCTCGGCAACCCAGATCGGCCTCGCGCTCACGGTGGCGTGGGCGGTCGGGGCCGTCGCGGGCGTACCGCTGGGCGCGCTGGCGGACCGGCGGGGCCCCCGCGGCGCCTCCGCGCTGCTGGCCCTGGCCACCGCGGCGGCGGTGCTGTCCTTCCTGGTGATCCGGTCCTTTCCGGCGTTCCTGCTCGCGGCAGTGGCGTACGCCGTCGCGCAGTGCGGCCTCGCGGCGGCGCGGCAGGCGCTGCTCGCGGGGCTGGTCGAGCCCCGGTCGCGCACCCGGGTCCTCGCCCGCCTCCAGTCGACTCTCAACGCGGGACTGGCCGTAGGGGCGGCCATCGGAGGCCTGGCCCTGCAGCACGACACGTCCGCCGGATATCTCGCGGTGTTCGCGCTGGACGGCGCCGGGTTCGTCGCCTGCGCGCTGGTCCTGGCCCGCCTGCCCGCCGTGACCCCCGCGCCGGCGAGGGCGGCGAAGGAGCCGCGCCTGGCGGTGCTGCGCGACCGTCCGTACGCCGCGGTGACGCTGCTCAACGCCGTACTCCTGCTGCGCATGCCGTTGCTCTCGCTCGCGGTGCCGCTGTGGATCGTGCGGCACACGGACGCGCCGAGCTGGCTGGTGTCGGCGCTGTTCGTGCTCAACACTCTCGGGGTGATGGCGTTCCAGGTGCGGGTGGCGCGGGGTGTCGGAGCCGGGGGCGCGGCCGAGGGGGTGCGCTCAGCGGCCCGCACGGTGCGCCGCTCCGGCGTCGTGATGCTGGCCTCGTGCGCGGTGTTCGCCGCGTCGGCGGCGGGGGGTCTGGGCCCCTGGGGCGCGGCGGCGGTCCTCGTCCTCGCCTCGATGCTCCAACTGGTGGGGGAGATGCAGCAGTCGGCCGGTTCGTGGCACTTGGCGTTCGCCCTGGCCCCGGCCGCGCAGGTGGGTCAGTACCAGGGCTTCTTCGGGACGGGCGTACCGCTCGCCCGCACGCTCGGCCCGCTCGTCCTGACGGCGCTCCTGGTGGCGTGGGGCGTGCCGGGGTGGCTGGTGCTCGGGGCGGTGTTCCTGGCGGCGGGTGCGGCGATGGGCCCGGCGACACGCTGGGCGCACCGCCGCACCCGAACGGTCGAGACGGCCGAGGCGCACTGACCCCGACGCTCCACGTCCGCCGAGGCGCACTGACCCGGGCGCCCCACGTCCGCCGATGCCCACAGCACTCGGCGCCGGCGCCTCACTTCCGCCGAGGCCGCAGCAACTGCTCGCGCAAGGCGGTGAGTTGATGCGAGGTGGCCACCGCCGACGCTTCGTCGAGTGTGGCCATGGCCAGCAGCAGCGCGTCCACCACCACGAGCGCGGTCAGCGCTTCTGTGGTGATCCCGGTCGGGGTGTGCGGCGCCGTGAGGACCACGTCGACCCGGGGTCCGTACCGTTCCGCCAGCTCGTCGGTGACCAGGATGACGCGGGCGCCCACCGCGCGGGCCCGGTCGATCAGTACGCCCAGCTCGACCAGTTCACGGCCGGGCTGGAAGATCGCGACGGCGTCGCCCTGGCGCAGCGCGAGGAGGTGGTCGGCAAGGGCGAACCCGGTCGCGCCGACGTACCGGCCCCGGCGCCCGATCCGGCCGAGCGCCAACGCGAGGTGCCGCGCGGCCAGTTCGGAGGCGCCGGCTCCGTAGCAGTGGATCTCACCGGCCTGGGCGAGGATGCCCACGGCCTCCCGCAGGGCGTCGCCGGCGGTCAGCCGCCGGGCGTGCTCGATGCGTTCCTGGGCCTCGTCGAAGACCTCGCCCCAGATGTCGTCCAGGTCCCGGCCGACGTGCGCGATCCGCTGCTGGAGCCGGACCTCCGGGGCCACCGCGGCCGTCAGATCGGACGCCAACTCCCTTTTGAGCGCGGGCAGTCCGGCGTATCCGAGGCGCTGCAGCGTGCGCACG
The DNA here is from genome assembly GCF_040655895.1 of Streptomyces sp. NPDC050264. Classification (NCBI taxonomy): domain Bacteria; kingdom Bacillati; phylum Actinomycetota; class Actinomycetes; order Kitasatosporales; family Streptomycetaceae; genus Streptomyces; species Streptomyces sp. NPDC050264. Next base: position 128,370 of record NZ_JBFAKV010000004.1, on the reverse strand, counting down.
GCACTGGCGTTGCTGGTCCCGCTCGCCGCGCCCAGTTCCTGCGCGGAGGCGAACAGCAGCGATTCGGTCGGCGCGCTCACCAGGTACTGCGCCACGGCCCGCTCGGAGGTGGACAGCTCCTCCCAGCGCTCGCGCACGGCGGCCCGCAGCCGGGTGACACCTGCTCCGGCATCCGCTCCGCCGCCGTCGACGGCGGCCCCCTCGGTAATTTCCATTACAGCTATTGACTCTCGTGTGATGGCGGTTACTCTCCTGGGCAACGCATTCCAAACGGAGAGCATCTCGTAATCGACGTTACAGGACGACGTCGCGGGACGGTTGCGGCGATCTCTCCGCCCGCGAGGAGAACAATGGCACCCCGGACCCTTCCGGTCATCGACATCAGCGGCGCTCCCCTCGACCGCGGCCGTCAGTACGGCGAGGCCGTGCGGCCCCGACTGCACGCCGCCATCGGCTATTACGAGGAGGCCTTCGGCCAGTCGGCCGGGCTCACCTGGGACCGGGTCACCGCCCGCGCGGCGCGCTGGCTGGAGCCGGTGCGGGCATACGCCCCCGAACTGCTCGACGAGATGCGGGGCATCGCCGACGGCGCGGGCGTCGACGTCCTGGACGTCCTCGCCCTGAACGCCCGCGGAGAGGTGATCTACGACCGCTCGTTCAAAGACATGGCGGCGAGGGAGGAGCCCGAGGAGCCCGCCGAGGGCTGCACCTCCTTCGCCGCGTTCGGCGAGGCGAGCGGCGACGGCCACGTCTGGGCCGGTCAGAACTGGGACTGGCGCGCGGGCGTGGCCGACACGGTCGTCATGATCCGCGTCGTGCAGCCGCCCAAGCCCACCGTGATCATGCAGGTGGAGGCGGGCCAGGTCGGCCGGCAGGGCGCCAACTCGGCGGGCATCGCACTCAACGCCAACGGTCTCGGCGGCCGCTTCAGCGACGCGATCGGCCTGCCGCAGACGGTCGTACGGCGCAGCGTCCTGGACACGCACACGGTCACCGACGCCCTGGACGTGTTGTGCCGCACCCGCGCCCACATCGCGAGCAACGCGCTGCTGACCTGCCGCGAAGGGTTCGCGGTCGACCTGGAGACGACCCCGGCGGGCATCGGCTGGATGTACCCCACCGACGGCCTCCTCGTGCACGGCAACCACTACCAGGCGGGCGTCCCCGCGGCCCTCGCCGCGGACTACCGCCCCATGTCCTCCGACTCCCTCGTCCGCGTCCCGCGCGCCGAGGCGGGCCTGGCGGCTCTCCGCAATTCCACCGGCGCCGACGAGTCCCGCAAGCTGATCAAGCAGGCCATGTCGGACCACCTCGGCCTGCCCGAGTCCCTGTGCACGCACCCCGACGTCCGCGACCCCGAGGTCAGGCACTGGATGACGCTCGTCTCCTCCTGCGTGGACCTGACGACCGGCGACTACCACGTCACGGCGGGCACCCCCTGCGACCGCGACTACCAGCACCTGCCCTGGAACCTCTACGACGGCCCGTACGGAGACGCCGGATGACGACGCCCCCGACCACGAACCCCGCCCGGCGCGCACCAGCGGCCCTCGCCGCCCTCACCACGGTCACCCTTCTCGCGGCCACGGCCTGCGCGGGCGCCGACCGCCCCGCCGGGAGCGGCGCCCCCGCCGACGCCGCGAAGCTGCACCTGGACGCGACGACGCCGAAGGCCGACGCGCCTCTCACCTCGGCGAAGTGGCTCCTGGAGGACGAGCCCGACTCCCTCGACCTGGACACCCAGGGCTCCAGCGCGGGCCGCGTCGTCCTCACCAACGTCTGCGAGCGGCTCTACCAGCTCCAGCCGGACATGACGACGAAGCCGTTCCTCGCCGAGAGGACGACCACGTCCGCCGACGGAAAGACGCTCCGGCTCACGATCCGCGACGGCGTCACCTTCCACGACGGTACGAAGATGACGGCCGACGACGTCCTGTGGTCGCTGAAGCGGCACGCGTCGAAGGACATGGAGCAGTCGGACGAGTTCGGCAACGTGGCCTCCATGACGAAGACGGGCCGCGCCACCGTCACCGTACGGTTCAAGGCGCCCGACGCCCTGTTCCTCAAGGCGCTCGCCGGGGACGCGGGCATCGTCTGGAACAAGGCCCAAGTGCGGGCGTCGGGCGCTGAGTTCGGCACGCCGGGTCAGCCGGACGCCTGCTCGGGCCCGTACGAGCTGGCGAACTGGAAGTCCGGCGACTCGATCACGATCCGCGCCTACGAGAACTACTGGGGTGAGCGGCCCCTGACCCGTGAGGTGGTCTTCCGCTGGGCCTCGGACAGCGCGCTGGTCAACGCGCTGAAGACGGGCGCGGCGGACGGCGCCTACGCCGAGTCCCCGAACACGGCCGCCGCCCTGCGCCCGGACAAGGACCTCAAGCAGTACTACGGCCCGTCCACCGCCTCCCTCGTCCTCATCCCCACCGACCGGGGCGGCCTCGACGACCCGGAGATCCGCCGCGCCCTGTCCCTCTCGCTCGACCGCAAGGGCATCGCTGACTCCGGTTACGGCGGCCTCGTGCAGCCCTGGGCGTCCCCGGTAGGCTCCGGCGCCTGGGGGTACGAGAAGAGCGAATTCGCCGCGGCGCAAGAGAAGTTGACGGACCTGGCGCCCGCGTCGCCCAGCTCCGCCGACATCGCCAAGGCCAAGAAACTGGTCGAGAGGGCCGGCGCCCCCACCGCCCCTGTCGTCATCGGCACCGACGCCAGCCAGGGCCGCACCGTCATCGCCAACGCGACCCGTGCCGCCCTCCAGAGCATCGGCATCCGCGCCGAGATCAAGACGGTGCCCACGGCCCAGTTCGAGGAGTTCTACAGCGATCCGACGGCCCGCGCCGACATCGACGTGCTCGTGGGCGACTGGTACATCTCCAAGGCCGACCCGATGGGCTTCTACGACAACGGGCTGTCCGACTCCTCCAACAACTGGGTCGGGTTCAAGGACGCCACGTACGACAAGCGGGTCGGGCAGGCCCTCGCCACCCTCGACGACGCCGAGCGGGCCGCGCTCGCCGTCGACGTACAGCGCAGGTTCGTCGAGTCGGCGGTCTGGATCCCCCTCGCGCAGGTCCCCACCATCCTCGTCCTGAACAAGAAGCTGACCGGCCCCACCGCCTCCCAGGCCTACCTCTACTACCCGTGGGCCGCTCAACTCGGCGCAAAGAAGGGCTAGTCGACCTCATGTCCATCGCCCTCCCCTCCTTCCCCTCCTTCTTCCCCTCCTTCATGGGACGCCTCGCGCGCCGCGTCGCCGGTCTGGTGGCCACGCTCTTCGCCGCGTCGTTCGTCATCTTCGCGGCCGTGTACGCGGCCCCCGGCGACCCCGCCGTCTTCCTCGCGGGCGGCCGGGACAAGCTCACCCCCGAACGCCTCGCGCAGATCCGCGCCGAGTACCACCTCGACGAACCGCTCGTCGTCCAGTACGGCCGCTGGCTGTGGGACACCGTCCACCTCGACCTGGGCCGCTCGTTCAGATACAGCGACCAGGTGGCGGACCTGATCGCCTCCCGGCTGCCCACCACCCTCGAACTGGTCGCGTTCGCCACGGTGTTGTACGTCGTCCTCGGCGTCGGCGCCGGAATCCTGGCGGCCGTGAAGCGCTCGACGTGGGTCGACTCGGCGGTGGTCGGCGGCACGACACTCGCCGCCTCGGTCCCGTCCTTCGTCGCCGCCATCGCGCTCGTCTCCCTCTTCGGCGTGCGGCTCGGCTGGTTCCCGGTGACCGGCGCGGGCGAAGGCCTCACCGGCACGCTGCACCACCTGACCCTCCCCGCCCTCTCCCTGGCCCTCGGCGCCCTGGCGATCATCAGCCGCGTCACCCGCCAGGCCATGGCGGACGCCGCCGCCTCCGACCACGTCGAGGCGGCCCGCGCCTCCGGCGTCCCCGAACGCGACATCGTCCGCCGCCACGTCCTGCGCAACGCGCTGGGCCCCATCGTCACCATGTGCGGCCTCGTCATGGCGGGCATGCTCGCCGGCACGGTCGTCGTGGAGACCGCGTTCGGCATCAGCGGCATCGGCTCCCTGCTGGTGAACGCGATCAACACCCACGACTTCCCGGTGGCGCAGGCGGTCCTGCTGCTCATGGTCACGGGCTACGTCGTCGTGACCACGGCCGTCGACCTGGTGCACCCGCTGCTCGACCCGCGAGTGAAGGAGGCCCGCGCATGACGGCGACCCTCGCCCTGCCCCCGGCGACCCGCTCCCGGCGCCCCCTGGGCGTCACCGTCGCGGCCGCGCTGCTCGGCCTGGTCGTGCTCGCGGCCGTGCTCGCCCCGCTCCTCGCGCCCTACGCCCCCGATGCCATCGACCTCTCCGCCTCCCTCGTCGGCACCGGCGGCGACCACCTCCTCGGCACCGACTCCTCGGGCCAGGACCTGCTCTCACGCGTCCTGTACGGGGCCCGCTCCAGCCTCGTCGCCCCGGTCGCCCTGCTCGCGGTGGCCGCCGCGCTCGGCGTCACGCTCGGGGTGCTCGCGGCCTGGCGCGGCGGCTGGGCCGACGCCCTGGTCTCACGGCTCACCGACGTGATGTACGCGTTCCCGGGCCTGCTGTTCACCGTCCTGATCATCGCGGTGTTCGGCGCGGGCATGACCACGTCCGTCCTCGCCCTCGGCCTCGCCTTCACCCCGACGATCGCCAAGTACACCCGCTCCCTCGCCCTGTCCGAGGCCCGCAAGCCGTACGTCGATGCCTACCGCGTCCAGGGCATGGGCGGCGCCCGCATCTGCGCGCTGCACCTGGTCCCCAACCTGGGCCGCGCCGTCCTCGGCTACCTCGTGGTCCTCTTCGGCGAGGCCCTGATGTCCCTCGCGACCCTCTCCTACCTCGGCTTCGGCGCCCAACCACCGTCGTCCGACTGGGGATTGATGGTCCAGGAGGGCCAGGCCGCGGTGGTCCAGGGCGCGCTGCTCCCCGCCCTCGTACCCGGCACGGCCATCGCCCTGGTCGTCGTCGCCTTCAACGTCGTCGGGGTCTGGGCCGCCGACCGCCTCGGAAAGCAGGACTGACGATGACGACGAAACCCACGCGGACTCCAGAGCCGACGCCTCTGCTCTCGGTCGACGACCTCACCGTCCGGGTCCCCGGCACGGCCCGCCCGCTGCTCGACTCCGTCTCCCTGCGCGTCGCCGAGGGCGAAGTCGTCGCCCTGGTGGGGGAGTCGGGCTCGGGCAAGTCGACCACCGCCAAGGCGGCCCTCGCCCTGCTCCCGGCGAACGCCACGACCGGCGGGTCCGTCCGGGTGGCCGGCGCGGACGTCCTGACCCTGCGCGGCGAGGAACTGCGTACCCACCGCGCCTTGACCGTCGCGATGATCCACCAGGACCCGCGCGCCGCCCTCAACCCGGTGCGCCGCATCGGCGACTTCCTCACCGAACGCGGCGCGACGAAGGAGGGGGCGGCCGATCTCCTGGCGGCCGTCGGCCTCTCCGAACCCGCCCGCCGACTGCGCCAGCGCCCCCACGAACTCTCCGGCGGCATGCTCCAACGCGTCGTCATCGCGGGCGCGTTGGCCGCCCGGCCCCGCCTCCTCCTCGCCGACGAGGCGACCAGTGCCCTCGACGTGACGACCCAGGCGGAGATCCTCACCCTGCTGCGCGAGGCCCGCGCGACCCAGGGCGCGGGCCTCCTCTTCATCACCCACGACCTGCACCTGGCGGCGGCGTACTGCGACCGCGTGTACGTCATGTACGCGGGCCGCGTCGTCGAACACCGCACGGCCCGCGCCCTGTTCACGGCCCCGGCCCACCCCTACACCCGCGGCCTGCTCTCCTGCTCCCCGACCCTGGGCGACACCCGCGCCCTCCACCCGATCCCCGGGCGCCCGCCGTCCCTGTCGGACGCCTTCGAGGGCTGCCCGTTCGTGAGCCGATGCACGGAGGCGGAGGACGAGTGCCGCACGTGGACACCGACGGCTGACGGCCTGGACGACGGAGGGGAGGTCAGTTGCCGACTCGCCTCGGGCAGTCCGCCGCCGGGGGCGGCAGGGTGGGCAAGGCGGACCCTGGCGCCGAGCAACGACAAAGAAGGGGCCAGCCCCAAGTGACCACGACCAGCGCCCTCCTGGAAGCAACAGACCTCCGCAAGACCTACCCGCTCCCGAACGGCGGCAGCCACCTCGCGGCGGACGGCATCACCTTCACCCTGCCCCCCGGCGGAGCCCTCGGCATCGTCGGCGAATCCGGCTCGGGCAAGACCACCGTGGCCCGCATGCTCGTCGGCCTGGTCCGCCCCGACCACGGCACGATCACCGTCGACGGCGCCCCGCGCCCCGCGAAGGCCCCGCGCGGCAGAACGGCCCGGCTCGCCCGGGCCCGCCAGATCCAGATGGTGTTCCAGGACCCGTATGTCTCCCTGGACCCACGGCTCACCGCCGAACAGTGCCTGCGCTCGGCCCTCCAACTGCACGGCCGCGACACGTCCCTGGCCACCGGCCTGCTCGACCAGGTCGGCCTGGGCACACGCGAGGCGGGCGCCCGCCCCCGTCACCTGTCCGGCGGCCAGCGCCAGCGCCTGGCCATCGCCCGCGCCCTCGCCGTCGACCCGCGCGTCCTGGTCCTGGACGAGGCGGTCGCCGCCCTGGACGTCTCCATCCAGGCCCAGATCCTGCGGCTGCTCGACGACATCCGGCGCGAGACCGGGGTCGCGCTCGTCTTCGTCAGCCACGACCTGGCCGTCGTCCAGCACGTCACGGACGAGGTCCTGGTGATGCGGCGCGGCAGAACCGTGGAACAGGGACTGACCCGGCAGGTCCTGAGCGAACCCGCCGATCCGTACACGCGGCTGCTGCTCGCCTCGGTGCCGGGCGAGGGCTGGGACCCGGCGGACGCGGTCGCGGCCCGGGCGGCCCTCACGCAAGGCGCGTAGGGGAGAACGCGCAGCGGAAAAGGCAGGAGCCCCGTCTCACCCCGCCGACAAGCGGCGGAGGAGCGGGGCTCCTTGGGTACTGCGCTAGGTTCCGGATCAGATCACGACACCAGCCGTGGGATCGCGAAGGGTTAGGCGGGGGTGACGTTCTCCGCCTGCGGGCCCTTCGGGCCCTGCGTGACGTCGAACGTCACGGCCTGGTTCTCCTCAAGGGAACGGAAGCCGTTCGCGTTGATCGCGGAGTAGTGGACGAAGACGTCCGGGCCGCCGCCTTCCTGGGCAATGAAGCCAAAGCCCTTTTCAGCGTTGAACCACTTCACGGTTCCGGTAGCCATAAGCCCTCCTATGGGCCAAAGGGTCGCCCTGCTCCAGAACCTGCAAATGCACTTGCGAACAATGCAAAAGTCTGAAAACGACGAGAGCCTGCGGTTACATGCTCCGCAGGCTCTGTACTGCAAGGGAAACCAAACTGCAACTTGCGGCGAGCTTAGCACGCAGGGAGTGGAAAGCAATAGGGGGCAAGATCACGTCACCCGGAGGTTTGACGGAGGCCCGAAGAGGGTTGACCGGTGCCGCACGTGACCCGGAGCATGCACCGTATCGCATGGGGTCTAGCCTCGCCGATGTGGACAATTCTCCCGAGACTCCTCAGACCGCGCGGCGCACCCGGCCGCGCGTCGGCCACATCCAGTTCCTGAACTGCATGCCCCTGTACTGGGGCCTCGCCAGGACCGGATCGCTCCTCGACTTCGAGCTCACGAAGGACACCCCGGAGAAGCTCAGCGAGCAGCTGGTGCAGGGCGGTCTGGACATCGGTCCGATCACCCTCGTCGAGTTCCTGAAGGCCGCCGACCAGCTGGTCGCCTTCCCCGATCTGGCCGTCGGCTGCGACGGCCCCGTGATGTCCTGCGTGATCGTGTCGCAGGTGCCCCTCGACCAGCTCGACGGGCGGCGCGTGGCCCTCGGCTCCACGTCGCGTACGTCGGTCAGGCTGGCGCAGTTGCTGCTCGCCGAGCGGGTCGGCGTACAGCCCGAGTACTACACGTGCCCGCCGGATCTGGGCCTGATGATGCAGGACGCGGAGGCGGCCGTCCTGATCGGGGACGCGGCACTGCGGGCCAATCTGCACGACGCTCCGCGGCTCGGGCTCCAGGTGCACGATCTGGGCGCCATGTGGAAGGAGTGGACGGGGCTGCCGTTCGTCTTCGCCGTGTGGGCCGCGCGCAAGGAGTACGCCGCGCGCGAGCCGGCCATCACGCGCCAGGTGCACGAGGCGTTCCTGGCGTCGCGGGACGTGTCCCTCGACGAGGTCACCAAGGTCGCCGAGCAGGCGGCCCGCTGGGAGGCCTTCGACGAGGCCGTTCTGGAGGAGTACTTCACGACCCTCGACTTCCGGTTCGGTACGGCGCAGCTGGAAGGCGTCACGGAGTTTGCGCGACGGGTCGGTCCGACCACCGGATTTCCCGCGGACGTGGCGGTCGAACTCCTCGGACCGTGATCCCTTTGTCGGGCTCGCACTGAATTCGGCCGGCTACGTCATGGAATTCCTATGAACGGCGTTGCCGAATTCAGTGGGCCCGGTATGAAATCACGGTGAACGCACGGTATTCGTGCCGCGGGACTACCCTGCTGGGGCATGCGCGCGTAGTGGGGCAGAGGCCGGGGGAGGTTCACGGGATGCAGCCGCTTCAGGCCGACGAACCGACGACGGTGGGTCCTTACCGCATCCTCGGCAGGCTCGGGCACGGCGGCATGGGCCGGGTGTATCTGGGCCGCAGCGCGGGCGGGCGGACCGTCGCCGTGAAGGTGGTGCATCCGCACTTCGCGCTCGACGAGGAGTTCCGGGAGCGGTTCCGGCGCGAGGTCGACGCGGCGCGGCGGGTCGGCGGGGCGTGGACCGCGCCGGTGCTCGACGCGGACCCGGGGGCGCGGGTGCCATGGGTCGCGACGGGGTACGTCGCGGGCCCCTCGCTCGCTCAGGCGGCCGGTGGCGGCAGGGCGCTGCCCGAGCATTCCGTACGGGTCCTGGGCGCCGGTCTCGCGGAAGCGCTGGCGGCCGTGCACGGGCTCGGGCTCGTGCACCGGGACGTGAAGCCCTCCAATGTGCTGCTGACCGTGGACGGGCCGCGCCTCATCGACTTCGGCATCGCCCGCGCCACCGACGGCACGGCCTCCCTCACCTCCACCGGCGTCTCCATCGGCTCGCCCGGCTACATGGCCCCGGAGCAGATCCTCGGCAAGGGCGTCACGGGCGCGGCGGACGTCTTCTCGCTCGGGGCGGTCCTGGTGTACGCGGCGAAGGGACAGTCCCCGTTCCCCGGCGACTCGTCGGCCGCCCTGCTATACAAGGTCGTCCACGAGGAGCCCGAACTCGGCCCGCTGGCAGGTGAGTTGCGGGACGTCGCGGCGGCCTGCCTGGCCAAGGACGCGGCCGCGCGGCCCGCGCCGGAGGAGGTCGCGCGGCGCCTCGCGCCCGAGGGGGCGGCCCGGCTCGTCGCGGCGGGCTGGCTGCCCGGCGCCCTGGTGGAGCAGGTGTCGCGCAGCGCCGTGCAGCTCCTGGACCTGGACGGCGAACCGGCGGCGGCCCCGGTCTCGGGCCCGGTCGGTTTCATCAGCCCCTCGGTGACCGGGAGTTCGGGCGGACCGGGTGTCTTCGGACCGCCGGACCCGGCGTACGCGGCGGTGCCGGTGCCGCGCGTCGAGGCGTCGCCTCAGGAACCACGGGACGCCGGGGGCACCGCACCGGGCCGGTTCTCCGTCTCGGTGTCGGCGACCTCGTCACCCACGTCCGGCAACGGCCGGGGCCGCAGGCTGAGTTGCTCGGTGGCGCTCGCGGTGGCCGGCGCGCTGGCACTGGTCACGGTCGGCGGGGTGTTCGTGGCGAGCATGCTGCCGGACGACAACTCCGGGAATCAGGGCGCCGGGGCGGACAGCGCGGCACCCTCGGCGTCGGCGCGGCCGACGGGGGCGACGGCCGTGCCCGCGTTCTACCTCGGCGCGTGGGACGGCGCGGCCGTCCAGGCGGGCATCCCCTTCGGCACGTTCCGCGTCGATCTGAGGCAGGCCGCCGTCGGCGAGCGGCTCGGCAAGGTGACCTCGACCGACCCGCTGGGCATCCAGTGCGTCGACGTACTGACGCTGAAGTCCGCCGACGACAAGGAACTCGTGGCCGGGGGCGAGGCCGCGCCGGACAACCCGGGGACCTGCGCCAAGGGCGCCCACACCGTGCGCCTCACCCGCGACGGCTCCTCCTTGGCGTACACCTCGAAGTATCCGCAGGCGGGCGATCCCACGGCGGATCTCGACCGCGTCCCGAAGGGCTGACCGGCGTGACCATGGAGCTCGTACTGCTGCCGCACGTCGGGGCCGGGCCGTTCCGGCTCGGCATGACGGTCGACGAGGCCCGCGCGGCCGCCCGTGGCCTCGGGCGGATCGCCGGGCAGGAGGCCGACGCTCCGCGGCCCGGCCAACTCGTGGTCGTCCACGACGGGTTCGGCCTCGATCACACCCTCGGCTTCCGTTCGGGACGGCTCGTACAGGTGGAGGTGTGGCGGTTCCGCGACGAGGACGCGGACGTGCGCGTCACCCTCGACGGGACCGACGTCTTCCGCACCCGGCACAAGAAGCTCCGAAAGCGGCTGGGCGACCTCGGGCACACCGTCGAGACCGAGTACCGCGACATGCCCTGCGACGCCCTGCCGGAACTGAACGTGATCCTCGCCAACGAGAGCTCCTTCGAGTACCCCACGGACTGGCGGGGCCACCCCCTCCACTACGACTACGTCCTCCTCGCCGACCGGATCGCCTGACGTGCTGAGCCTCCTCGCCGCCCTGTGGGGCGCCGCCCTCGGACTGCTGCTGCCGCGCCCCGCCTACCGCCTCTCCGTGGAGCCGGAGGAGCCGTGGCGCGCCGAGAATCCCGCGGGGGAGCCGATCCGCGGCTGGCTCGGCACCGCGCGCTACGGGCCGAGCACCCCGGTCCTCTCGTTCTGCACCGCCCTCGCCTGCGCCCTGCTCGCCGCGGCCACCGGTACCCGGCCCGAACTCGGCGCCTGGCTGCTGCTCGCGCCGCTGTGCGTGCTGCTGGCCACGGTCGACTTCGCCGTGCACCGGCTGCCGGACGTGCTGACCATGTCGCTGGCCGCCCTCGCGCTGCTCGCCCTCGGCGCCGCCGCCGCGCTGCCCGAACCCGGCGGCTCCTGGCGTGGCGCGCTGCTCGGCGCCGCGGGGCTCGGCGGCGGATACCTGCTCCTGCTCCTCATCTATCCGAAGGGCATGGGCGGCGGGGACGTGAAACTGGCGCTCGGCCTTGGGGCGGCCCTCGGCTGGTACGGGTGGGGCGTGCTGTTCATCGGGGCGTTCGCGGGGGTGCTGTTCAACTCCCTGTACGCCGGGGTCCTGGTCGTGGCCCGGCGCGCGGGCCGCAAGACGGAGATCCCCTTCGGCCCCTTCATGATCATGGGGGCCTACGTGGGGGTTCTGCTGGGTGCACTGGCTGCCTGACGTACGCTGAGACGGTCCGTCCTGACCCTGTTCAGAACCTCCGAAAGGGGCACGCCCGGTGACCGAGAAGGCCGCGCTTCAGTCCGTCCTCGACCGTGCCGCCGCCGGTGGGCGGATCACCCCCGAAGAGGCCGTCGACCTCTACCGCGACGCCCCGCTGCACGCGCTCGGCGCGGCCGCGGACACGATCCGCCGCCGCAAATACGCGGGGATCGAGCACATCGCGACGTACATCATCGAGCGGAACATCAACTACACGAACGTGTGCGTCACGGCGTGCAAGTTCTGTGCCTTCTACGCCGCTCCCAAGGACACCAAGAAGGGCTGGTCCCGGGAGCTCGACGACATCCTGCGCCGCTGCGCGGAGACGGTCGAGCTGGGCGGCACGCAGATCATGTTCCAGGGCGGGCACCACCCGGACTACGGCGTCGAGTACTACGAAGAGCACTTCGCGGCCATCAAGAAGGCCTTCCCGCAGCTCGTCATCCACAGCCTGGGCGCTTCGGAGATCGAGCACATGGCGCGGATCTCGAAGGTGTCGGCCGAGGAAGCGATCCAGCGCATCCACGCCGCCGGCCTCGACTCCTTCGCCGGCGCCGGTGCCGAGCTGCTGCCCGCGCGCCCCCGCAAGGCCATCGCCCCGCTGAAGGAGTCCGGCGAGCGCTGGCTGGAGATCATGGAGGCCGCCCACAACCTGGGCGTCGAATCCACCTCCACCATGCTCATGGGCACCGGCGAGACGAACGCCGAGCGCATCGAGCACCTGCGCATGATCCGCGACGTACAGGACCGGACGGGCGGCTTCCGGGCCTTCATCCCGTACACGTACCAGCCGGAGAACAACCACCTCAAGGGCCGTACGCAGGCGACGCTCTTCGAGTACCTGCGGATGATCGCGATCGCCCGGATCTTCCTCGACAACGTCCAGCACATCCAGGGCTCCTGGCTGACCACGGGCAAGGAGGTCGGCCAGCTCTCCCTGCACTACGGCGCCGACGACCTCGGCTCGATCATGCTGGAGGAGAACGTCGTCTCCTCGGCCGGTGCCAAGCACCGCTCCAACCGCATGGAGATCATCGAGCTGATCCGCAAGGCGGGCCGCGTCCCGGCGCAGCGCGCCACCACGTACGAGCACCTCGTCGTGCACGACGACCCGGCGAACGACCCGGTCGACGAGCGGGTCATGTCCCACATCTCGTCCACCGCGATCGACGGCGGCACCGCGCACCCCGAGCTCAAGCTCGTCGCCACCAATTAGGGCCTGCGTACTTACGTGCTGACACTTCACGCCACCGCCGAGACCTCCGTCCTGGTGGACGGGGCGCAGATCAAGGCGGTCGGCCCGTACGAGGAGCTGGCCGCCGCCGAGCCGGGCGCCCGGGTCCGGCGCTGGCCCGGCATCCTCACCCCCGGCCTGCTCAACCCGTACGGTCCGGAGATCCTGGAGCACACGTACCACCCCGATCCGCGCGAGGCCGACACGTACGGCACCGTGCCGATCGGCGGCGAGCGGGCGCGGGCGATCTTCCGGGCGAACCCGGCCGCGCTCGGCGCCAGCGCCCGGCGCGGGGTGCAGCGGCTGTTCGCGCACGGCACGGTGGCCCTGGCCGGAGAACTGCGGGCCAAGCCGGTCCTTGAGGTGGTGCAGCGCTCCGGGCTCGTCTTCGCCGGGCGTCCCGACCGGCTGCCCGGGCCTGTCTCCCTGTCGCCGAAGCCGCTGGTGCTGCTGCCGGGACTCGCCGTGGGCGGCCCGGCGCGGTTCGCGGTGTTCGACGTGGAGGACCGCGCGGAGCTGGTGCGGCGCGGGGCGTCCACCTGTGTGGCGACCGTGATCGGCGGGCGGCTGGTGTACCGGGGGCGTTGAGCCGCCGGTCAGCGGGTGGTGACGACCACGCAGTTGTCGGCGGCCGCCGTGTCGGTGACCACGAGGACGTCGGTGAACTGAATCGTCACCGGCGCCCAGTCCCGCGGGGTGTACGCCGGCGGAGCCGGTGGCGGTGACGGGCACGCCCCCGGCAGCGTGATCGGCGTCGGGGACGGCGGCGCGTGACCCGCCGGCTGCGGTCCGCTTGTCGGCGCGATGCCGCCCTCCAGCGCCCGGGTCGCCACCCAGCCGCCCGCCACCAGGACCAGCCAGGCTCCTGCCACCCAGGCCCGCACCTGTCTCCGCGTCGTCAACTCGCCCACCCCCATGATCGGTTCGACCGACCCGCATCCTAGACAGGTCCCGGTCGCCCGGTGGCGCGGGCCTTACTGCCACAATGGCCGGGTGACCCGTGCATCCCTGGACAAGCAGCCCCACGAAGTCGCCTCCATGTTCGACGACGTGGCGGAGAAGTACGACCTCACCAACGACGTGCTGTCCCTGGGACAGGCGCGGCTGTGGCGCAAGGAGGTCGCCAAGGCGGTCGACGCGCGCCCGGCGCAGAAGATCCTCGACCTGGCCGCCGGGACCGCCACGTCCTCGCAGCCGTTCGTGCGGGCCGGCGCGTTCGTCGTGCCCTGCGACTTCTCGCTCGGGATGCTCCGGGTCGGCAAGCAGCGCCACCCGTGGATGCCGTTCACCGCGGGCGACGGCATGAAGCTGCCGTTCAAGGACGACTCGTTCGACGCGGTGACCATCTCCTTCGGGCTGCGCAACATTCAGGACACCGACGAGGCGCTGCGCGAGCTGTACCGCGTGACCAAGCCGGGCGGCCGCGTCGTCATCTGCGAGTTCAGCCACCCGACGTGGACCCCGTTCCGCACCGTCTACACCGAGTACCTGATGCGGGCCCTGCCGCCGGTCGCGCGCGCCGTCTCCTCGAACCCGGACGCGTACGTCTACCTCGCCGAGTCGATCCGCACCTGGCCGACCCAGCCCGAGCTGGCCGCCCGGCTGCAGGGCGCGGGCTGGGGCGAGGTGGCCTGGCGGGACCTGACCGGCGGCATCGTCGCATTGCACCGCGGTATCAAGTAAGTCCCGTTCTGTGTAATGCAGTTGACGGGAACCACGCCGCGGGAAAGATGTGTCCGTTGATTACGTGGTGACGCCCGGTGACGGTGCGTCACCCGGTCGTCCCCGGATCATCACGGAGCACCCCGATGGCGTCGTTCTGCCCGCACTGTGGAGCCGAGGCTCCTGAAGAGGCCCGCTTCTGCATGAGATGCGGCCGGGAACGGTCCCCGGCCACGCCACCTCCGCCACCCGGCGTCCCGCCCAGCGCTCCACCCGTCCCCGCCTACGCCCCGGGCCCAGCTCAGCCCTCGGCCGTCGGGCAGTTCCTCGGGCGCGCGCTGCGCGGCGACTGGGCCGGGGCGGCGCAGGCCGCGCTGTGGCCGGTCGGGCTGCTGCTGATCGCCGCGTTCGCCCTCGCGATCCCCTCGTACGGGCAGGGTTCCGACGACGTCGTCGTCGGCTTCGCGGACCGGATGCGCATCGCGCTGGCCGTCCTGCTCCAGGGCCTCGGCGGCAGCCTGGAGGTCTCCGGCGGCAGCTCCGGCGGATCGCTGTACGGCAGCGGCTACGACTCCGGCGCGTCCGGCAGCGCGTCGATCTCCGTGGTCCCGCTCCTGGTGACCGTCGTGTGGATCGTGGCCCTCGTCATCGGCGTACGGATGCTGCGCGCACGCCTGTACGCGCGGATCGTGCCGGGAGCACCGGACAGCGCGAGCGCGGGACTCGAAGCGGCCGTCCGCGTCGCCCTGCTGGTGACCGGCGCGACCCTGGTGCTCGCGCTGATCGGGCAGCCGGAGATCCAGGGTGTCTCGCTGTCCACGGCGCCGTTCCTGACCGCGCTGTGGACGCTGCTCCTCGCCCTCGCGGTCGCCGGGGGCGTGCTCCACGGCGACGACCTGAAGTACCGGGTCGCGGCCGCCCGGCCGGGCCTGCGGATGACGGTGCGGGCGTTCGGCACCGCCGTGCGCGCCACGGGATGGGTGCTGCTGATCGCCCTCGTCCTCGGCTGGATCGGACTCGCGATCTTCGGTGAGGACGGCGGCTCGAACCCGTCCGACCTCGCCGACTCCTCCGACGACGGCTCGACCGCGGCCGCGGTCGGCGCCGTCCTGATGCTGCTGCCCAACCTCGCCCTCGGCGTGCTCGGCCTGTGCTGGGGCGCGCCGCTGGAGATCGAGGGCCGCGGCTCGTCGTCGTTCGGCAGCGGCGGCTACGACAAGGAGTCGTTCGGCCTGTCCCGGCTCGGCGACGAGCTCGGCTCCGGCGCGCTGGTCTACGCCCTCGCCATCGGGGTGATCTGCGCCCTGGTCGTGGGCGTGCTGGCCGCCCGGCGCTCGCCCGACCGGCGGGAGCAACTCCTGTCCGCCGGGCTCTTCGTCGGCCTGTTCCTGCTGCTCGCCGGGGTCGGCGGCCTGGGCGCGGAGTTCACGGGGGACCTCGACTTCCTCGGCAGCGGTTCGGGCCGGATCGAGCTGGGCCTGAGCGTGCCGGACGCGCTGCTGTTCGGGCTGCTGTGGGTCGGCGGCGCCGCGTTCCTCGCGCCGTATCTGATGCAGATGGCGGGGGCCGGGACCGGGATCGTGCCGGCGCCGGTCCCGGCGATGCCGGGTCAGGCGCCGCTGCCCGCGATGCCGGGCCAGGCCCCGGCGGCGTACGCGTACCCGCCCCAGCAGGCCCAGGACCCGTACGACCCGGGGGCCGTCCACCTCGCCCCGGCGCCGCCGCAGGGCCCGCGGCCGAAGCGGCGTGTCGCCATCTGGGTCGGCACCATCGTCGGCGCGTTCGTCATCGGCGGCGGCGCCGCGGCCGGTGTCCTGCTGCTCCAGGACGACGGGCGCGACGGGAGTGCCGGCGACGGCAAGAGCGACACCAAGGGCAGCGGGCCGGTCGCGACCCGCACGCAGGAATCCGGGGACCCGACCGCCTCACCCGCCCCCACACCGACACCGACCGCGTCGGTGGACGCCGCCGCGCCCACCGGCATGCCCGAGGTCCCGGCCGGCTACCACCAGGTCTTCGACGAGAAGGGCTTCTCCTTCGTCATCCCCGACGTATGGGACCGCATCGGCATCGAGAACGACAGCCAGATCACCTACGCGGGCAGCACCGGCATGGAGAAGTACGTCGTCGGCGTCATCCCGAACGCGGACTACACGTCCCACGGCAACCTCCTCGCCATGGAGAAGCACCTCAAGGAGGACAAGAACAAGACGAACTACCGGCGCATCCTCCTGAACACGAACACCTTCCAGGGCGAGGACGGCGCCCTGTGGGAGTACACGTACGAGAACGAGGCCGGGCAGACCATCCACGGCATCGACCAGTCGTACATCGCCGCCGACGGCACCGAGTACACGATCTTCCTCACGGGCAAGGACGACATCTGGACCGATCTGGCGGGCACCTACCAGGTCGGCCTCGACTCCTGGCGGCTCACGGACACGGAGTGAACGGCTCGGCCGGTTCGCTCAGTTCACGGCGGATTCCCCCGCCCCGCGGGCCCGGCTCACGGGGCACGCGCACCCCCGCGCCGCCTCCGCCGCCGTCGTCCTCCCCGAGGTCGAACCAGATCGTGACCGCCGCGTCCCGGGGGACCTCGACGCCGGGCGGCGGATACTGCCGCACCACGTAGTCGACGGTCGTCAGCGGGAAGTCGGGCCGGTCGGGGGTGGCGAGCCGCACGCCATGGCCCTCGGCCGCGCCGCGCGCGTCGACCGCCATCAGGCCGACCAGTTTCGGCACCCGGACTTCCGGTGGCTTCGCGGGTGGAATCTGCACAGAGGTCACCCCCAGGAGGTACCGGAAGGGTAGCCCCGCGCAGCGCCGCGCGAAACGGCACGAACCGGCGCGGGCACCTCGACCACCTTTGCCCGCGCCCTGGTTGGCGGTGCCTACAGCTCCAGGCGGAAGCAGTGGCCCTGCCGCCCCGTCGGCGTCACGAACGTCTCCGTCCGCTCCATGCCGAGCCGCCGGGTCACCGCGATCGAGCGTTCGTTGAGCGCGTCGACCATCGCGACGACACTGCCGATGCCCGCGGCCCGCACCCGGTCGAGGGTGGCGAGCGCGGCGGCCGTGGCGTACCCCTTGCTCCAGTACGCGCGGCCGAGCCGCCAGCCGATCTCGATCTCGCCGGTCGGGCCCCACGCGCGGTCCCAGGGCTGGGCGCCCGTGAACCCGATGACCTGGCGGGACTCGTCGGTCATCGTCCACAGGCAGAACCCGCGCTCGGCGTCGTGCCGGCGCTGGCGTGCGGTCAGCTCCTCGTACACGGACAACTCGGCGGAGGCGCCCCCGTGGAACTCCATGACCTCCGCGTCGTCGAACACCCGGTGCCAGGCGAAGGCGTCCTCATGGGTGGGGACGCGCAGATCCACGGCGGGCAGGACTCGACTCATGGGCTGGCCCTTCGGCTGGGTGATCGGTACCGCTGAATAGACTGCCCATGTCCGTGCCGCACGGCACACTCTTTTCGAGCCTTGGGGAGAACCCGCAGTGACCGAACCCAAGACCCTCTCCGAGTACAGCGCAGACGTGATCGTCGTCGGAGCCGGTCCTGCCGGTTCGACGACCGCCTACTACCTTGCGAAGGCGGGGCTCGACGTCCTGCTCCTGGAGAAGACCGCGTTCCCGCGCGAGAAGGTCTGCGGTGACGGTCTGACGCCCCGCGCCACCAAGCAGCTCGTCTCCATGGGCATCGACATCTCCGAAGAGGCGGGCTGGCTGCGCAACAAGGGCCTGCGCATCATCGGCGGCGGCGTCCGCCTCCAGCTCGACTGGCCGGATCTCGCCAGCTACCCGGACTACGGCCTGGTCCGCAAGCGCGACGACTTCGACGAGCAGCTCGCACGTCAGGCGCAGAAGGCGGGCGCGCGGCTGTACGAGCGCTGCAACGTCGGGGCGCCGATCGTCGACGACCGCACCGGCCACATCACGGGCGTGCACGCCAAGCTCGGCGACGAGAAGACGGCGGTCACCTTCCACGCCCCGCTCGTGGTCGCGGCCGACGGCAACTCCACGCGGCTCTCCCTCGCCATGGGCCTGCACCGGCGCGAGGACCGGCCGATGGGCGTCGCGGTCCGTACGTACTTCACCTCGCCCCGCCACGACGACGACTACCTGGAGTCCTGGCTGGAGCTGTGGGACCGGCGCGGCCCCGGCGAGGACCGGCTGCTGCCCGGCTACGGCTGGATCTTCGGCATGGGCGACGGCACGTCCAACGTGGGCCTCGGCATCCTCAACTCCTCCAAGGCGTTCAAGGAGCTGGACTGGCGCGAGGTCCTCAAGGCCTGGTGCGCGTCGATGCCGGCGGACTGGGGGTACACCCCGGAGAACATGACGATGCCGATCCGCGGCGCCGCCCTGCCGATGGCCTTCAACCGCCAGCCGCACTACACCAAGGGCCTGCTCCTGGTCGGTGACGCGGGCGGCCTGGTCAACCCGTTCAACGGCGAGGGCATCGCGTACGCCATGGAGTCGGGGCAGATCGCCGCCGACGTCATCGTGCAGGCCCACGCCCGTGCCACCCCCGCCCAGCGCGAACTCGCCCTCCAGCGCTACCCGAAGGTTCTGAAGGACACCTACGGCGGCTATTACACGCTGGGCCGCGCCTTCGTGAAGGTGATCGGCAACCCGAAGATCATGAAGATCGCGACGCAGCGCGGGCTGACCCACCCGATCCTGATGAAGTTCACCCTGAAGATGCTCGCGAACCTGACGGACCCGACGGGCGGCGACGCCATGGACCGCATCATCAACGGGCTGAGCAAGGTGGCGCCGAAGGCGTGACGGGGCCCTGACTTGGCCGGGCCGGCCGGCTCGGGGGAGGGTGGAACCATGATTTTCATCGCTGTGAAGTTCACCGCCCGCCCCGAGCACGCCGACTCCTGGCTGGAGAAGACCGCCGCGTTCACCGCCGCGACCCGCGCCGAGGAGGGCAACCTCTTCTTCGACTGGTCCCGCAGCGTCGACGACCCGAACCAGTACGTCCTCCTGGAGGGCTTCCGGGACGGCGACGCGGGCGCGGCGCACGTCTCCTCCGACCACTTCAAGGACGGCCTCGCGGCCATGGCGCCGCTCATCGCCTCCACCCCCGAGATCATCAACGCCGACATCCCGAACGAGGGTTGGGGCGCGATGGGGGAGCTGGCCCCGCAGGGCTGAGCCCGACCTGTGATGTTCCTGTGACGCTTCCGTGGGCAACGATCAGCCCGCGCGCGGAGTCGGAGGGAGTGTGCCGTGGAACGGCACGCCCCTTTCGACTTCGACGAGAGAGCGTTGATGAGACGTCACATGCGCCGCTCCGCCTTCCGTGCGGCCTTCGGGCTCGCCGCGGCCGCGGCCCTGTCCGGCGGCGGGCTCGCGGCAGCCGCGCCCGCGCTCGCCGCCGACGCCCCGCTGACCGTGGCCATCACCGGCGAGAACCGGGTCGACCTGTCCCTGCAGGGAGACAACGGCGACGAGACCGAGCCCCAGGTCACCCTGCGGCTCGCGGCACCGGGCAGCGATGAGCCGGGCGACGACGGCGTGATACCCGTCGTCCATCACGGCGACTACAAGATCAAGATCGACGCCGGCGGGCTCAAGGGCGTCGCCGCCGTGAAACTGCCCTGCGCGGCGAGCGGCCTGACCGCCGAGTGCACGGGCGACGAGATCAACGCGGGCGAGGACTACAACCGGCTCGGCGGCATCCGCCTCGACATCGACAGCGAGAGCGCGGCGGGCGACTTCGGCTCCATCAAGGTCACCGGTGAGGGCGAGGGCGTCGACTTCACCCCGCTGACCATCGACGTCCTGGTGGGCGGCCCGGAGTTCCTCGGCCACAAGCTGACCGAGCCGAAGGGCTTCAAGGCCGGTGACACGTACGAGGCGCCGGTCGGCTTCCGCAACGCGGGCGGCATGGCGGCCGAGGGCGCGGTGCTGCGCTTCCACGGCTCGCGCGGACTGAGCTTCCCCGGCAGCCACGGCAACTGCGCGTACAAGGAGACCACCGACGGTCCGCTGCTGCGCCAGGGCACGGACGCGATCTGCACCTTCCCCGGCACCTACCAGGCGGGCACGGCCTACGCCCTCGCCGAGCCGCTGAAGGTGAAGACGGCCGACTTCGCGCTCTTCGACATCGTGAACTACGGCTTCTCCGCGGTCGCCCCGGCCAAGGCGAAGGCGCTCCTCGACGGTGACGGCTACACGCCCGGCACCGGCGCGCCCCTGACGCTGACGGAGGCTTCGGGCACCGCCCCGGCCGACTACACGCGCTACGCCGAGCTGGACCTGCCCAGCACCAACACCTACGACCTGGTCCTGACCGGCGCCTCCGCGAAGGGCGCGGTGGGCGACACCGTGAAGGCGGAGATCGGGTTCCGCAACGACGGGCCGGGCTGGCTCAGCGCGCAGCGCTCCGGCGGCGAGCCGATCGGCTTCACGGTCGAGGTGCCCGAGGGCGCGAAGGTCACCAAGGCGCCGGACCGTTGCAACTCCACCACGATCGAGGAGGGCGTGAAGGGCTACCTGTGCTGGGTGGACACCCCGCTCCTGGAGGACGCGAAGCTGACGTTCCCCTTCGAGCTGCGCATCGACAAGGTCGTGAAGAACGCCAAGGGCAAGGTCGCGCTGCCGGCCTGGGACAACCCGAGCGAGCCGGAGCAGTCCAACAACACCGCCTGGATCGTCCTCAACGGCACCGACGACGGGCAGTCCGCGGGCGGCTCGTCCGACGGCGGCCCCTCCGGGAGCCCGTCGCCGGGCGCGAGCGGCGATACGTCCGGTTCTTCCGGTACGTCTGGTAACTCCGGCTCGTCCGGCGGTGCTTCCGGTGAGCAGGGCTCCGGTTCGGGCGGCGGGCTCGCGCTGACCGGCGCCGGTGGCGTCCTGGTCATCGGCGGCATCGCTGTCGTCGTCCTGGGACTCGGCGCCGCGGTCGTCCTCGTCATGCGCCGCAGAGCCGCCTGACGCCACGCACACGACGCCCGAAGGCCGCCGCACCCCGACGGGGTGCGGCGGCCTTCGCCGTACGTACAGAGGCCCTTGGAGGGCGCGGGTGGCTCAGAGGACGCGGACCGCGCCGCTCGCCGGGTAGCCGGACAGGTCCTGGATGACGACGCCCTTGGAGGGGTTGGCGGCGTCGAGGTACTGGCCGTTGCCGATGTAGACGCCGACGTGGTACGCCTCGCCGGCGCCGCCCCAGTACAGGATGTCGCCGGCCTGGATGCTGGACAGGGAGACCGCGGTACCGGCGGTCGACTGCTCCTGTGAGGTGCGCGGGAGGTCCACGCCGGCCTGCTTGAACGCGGCCTGGACGAGGCCGGAGCAGTCCCACGAGTTGGGTCCCGTACCGCCCATCACATACGCGTCGCCGACCTGGGACTGCAGGAAGCTCAGGACGGCGCCGACGGAGCCGCTGGCCGGGGCGGCCGCGGTCGTGGAGGCCGTGGAGAGCGTCGTGCGCTCGGTGGAGCGGGAGGAGGCCTGCTGGGCGGCCTCGCGCTCGGCCTTCGCCTTGGCGGCGGCCTCGGCTTCGGCCTTCTTCTTGGCCTCCGCCTTCTTCTCGGCGGTGGCCTGGTCCTTCTTGGCCTGCTTGGCGGCGTTCGCGAAGGCCTCGTCGCGCTCGGCCTGGAGCTGGTAGTTGGCCGCGGCCTGCTGGGTGGCGTCCGCGGACTGGGCCACCTGGGAGGACAGGTCGGTGGTGAGCGTGGGCAGTTCGATGGTCTGCGTGACCGGCTCGGCCGCACTCGCCGCACCGGACGCACCAGCCACTGCCAGGGTGCTGAGGACGCCACCGGTGACTCCGGCACGCAGGGCCATCTTCGAGGCGCTGCGGCGGGGCTTGCGGTGGCTGGGTATGTGAGCGGTGTGGGACATGAGTACAACCGCTATCAGGGCTTCACGGTTCCCTTCAAGAAACGTGTGGTGCGCCACAGTTGTGTGGTGGCGGCGTGAATCCCGGGCGCGACGGCCCTTATTGACGCCGTAAAGGGCAATTTGGACAGCCATGATCGAGGCTGTGATCACGCCGTTTCCGCAATACGTCCGAATTGCCCGACGCCTACCACTCGTTGACACCGTTGGCCAAGCCCGGTTTCCGGGGCACCCCTCGCTGCGTGACGCAGGTCACAAGCGACCCCTAGGGGTGGGCCTCCGTGTCCACTTCCGTCCACACCTCTCCCTCCGACGTGTGAACGGCGTCCACTATCAGCCACGGCCGTCCAGCGCCAATTTGCCTGCGACTCCCGTGGCTTGATAGTGCGCCAGGCCTCCTACCAGCGGTTACGAGACAAGTTGTCACCTCTGGTGATCACTCAGGCGCTTCGAGTGTGAAGATCACCGCTCATCCGACTTCATGATCCTTCGTCAGGTGGTGGAGATCACAAAGTAGTTGGCGCACCCCGTGTCGCAGATCACAGAGTGCCGGGCATAGGATGCGGGGCAAGTTGGGGCTTGTGACCTGCTTCACATGTAAGCGATCTTCGACCGCTTGCGAGGTCACGGACCCGTGCAACAACCGCCAGCAGTCAGTGCCGACTGAGAGGAGCGAGGAGCGGTGAACGCGTATGCGCCCATCCTCGTACTGGGAGCCCTCGGGGCAGGCTTTGCGATCTTCTCCGTGGTCATGGCCACGCTTATCGGTCCAAAGCGGTACAACCGGGCCAAGCTTGAGGCTTATGAGTGCGGGATCGAGCCGACCCCCACGCCGGCCGGCGGCGGGCGTTTCCCCATCAAGTACTACCTGACGGCGATGCTCTTCATCGTCTTCGACATCGAGATCGTCTTCCTCTATCCCTGGGCCGTCACCTTCGACGCCCTGGGGGTGTTCGGGCTCGTAGAGATGCTGCTCTTCGTGCTCACCGTCTTCGTCGCGTACGCGTACGTATGGCGGCGCGGCGGCCTGGAATGGGACTGAGCCCCGTATAGGGGAGACCAGGAGCCACAGACCAATGGGACTCGAAGAAAAGCTGCCCAGCGGATTCGTGCTGACCACCGTCGAGCAGGCCGCGGGGTGGGTGCGCAAGTCGTCCGTCTTTCCTGCCACGTTCGGCCTCGCGTGCTGCGCCATCGAGATGATGACGACGGGCGCGGGCCGCTACGACCTGGCGCGGTTCGGCATGGAGGTGTTCCGCGGATCGCCCCGCCAGGCGGACCTGATGATCGTCGCGGGCCGGGTGAGCCAGAAGATGGCACCCGTCCTTCGCCAGGTCTACGACCAGATGCCCAACCCCAAGTGGGTCATTTCCATGGGGGTCTGCGCCTCGTCCGGCGGGATGTTCAACAACTACGCGATCGTGCAGGGCGTCGACCACATCGTGCCGGTCGACATCTATCTGCCCGGCTGCCCGCCCCGGCCCGAGATGCTGATGGACGCGATTCTCAAGCTCCACCAGAAGATCCAGTCCTCCAAGCTCGGCGTGAACGCCGAGGAGGCGGCCCGCGAGGCGGAGGAAGCGGCGCTCAAGGCGCTCCCGACGATCGAGATGAAGGGGCTGCTGCGGTGAGTGACGCGCAGAACGACGGGGTCAACCCCGAGAAGGACCTGAGTGCCGCCAACCTCCCGGGGCAGCGCGGCGACCAGGGTGAGGAGATCCGCGTCCAGCGCGGCATGTTCGGCGCCAACAATGGTGGCGATACCTCCGGCTATGGCGGGCTTGTCCGCTCCGTCCGGCTGCCCGGCGAGACCGCCCGCCCCTACGGCGGCTGGTTCGACGAGGTCGCCGACGAGCTGGAGGGCGCCCTGGAGGAACAGGGACTCGTCCCCGGCACCGTCATCGACAAGACGGTCGTCGACCGCGGCGAACTCACCTTCCACATCGAGCGCGAGTACCTGGTCCGCGTGGCGCGGACGCTGCGCGACGACCCGGCGCTGCGCTTCGAGCTGTGCACCGGGGTCTCCGGGGTGAACTACCCGCACGACAAGGGCCGCGAGCTGCATGCCGTCTACCACCTGCGCTCGCTCACCCACGGCCGGCTGATCCGTCTCGAAGTGTCGATGCCCGACGCGGACCCGCACATCCCGTCCCTGGTCCCCGTCTACCCGACGAACGACTGGCACGAGCGCGAGGCGTACGACTTCTTCGGCATCGTCTTCGAAGGCCACCCCGCGCTGACGCGGATCATGATGCCGGACGACTGGCAGGGCTTCCCGCAGCGCAAGGACTACCCCCTCGGCGGCATCCCCGTCGAGTACAAGGGCGCCCAGATCCCGGCTCCGGACCAGCGGAGGTCGTACAGCTGATGACCACTCCCCACGCAACTCCGCGCGCGACCACCGAGGGCACCGTATATACGGTCACCGGTGGCGACTGGGACGAGGTCGCCCAGTCCGCGGTCACCTCCGACGACGAGCGCATCATCGTCAACATGGGACCCCAGCACCCGTCCACCCACGGCGTGTTGCGGCTCATCCTGGAGATCGACGGCGAGACGGTCACCGAGGCCCGCTGCGGCATCGGCTACCTGCACACCGGTATCGAGAAGAACCTCGAGTACCGCACGTGGACGCAGGGCACCACGTTCGTGACGCGCATGGACTACCTGACGCCGTTCTTCAACGAGACGGCGTACTGCCTCGCCGTCGAGAAGCTCCTCGGCATCGAGGACGAGATCCCCGACCGCGCGAGCGTCATCCGGGTCCTGCTCATGGAGCTGAACCGGTTGTCCTCGCACCTGGTCTGTATCGCCACCGGCGGCATGGAACTCGGCGCGACCACGATCATGATCTACGGCTTTCGTGATCGTGAACTCATTCTCGACCTCTACGAGCTCATCACCGGCCTGCGCATGAACCACGCGTACATCAGGCCCGGCGGACTCGCCCAGGACCTGCCGCCCGGCGCGGTGGACCAGCTCCGCGAGTTCGTGAAGAAGATGAAGAAGAACCTTCCCGAGTACGACAAGCTCGCCACCGGGAACCCCATCTTCAAGGCCCGTATGCAGGACGTCGGTTACCTCGACCTCTCGGGCTGCATGGCGCTCGGCGCCACCGGGCCGATCCTGCGCTCCGCAGGACTGCCGCACGACCTGCGCAAGACGGACCCGTACTGCGGCTACGAGAACTACGACTTCGACATCCCGACCGCGGACACCTGCGACTCCTACGGACGCTTCCTGGTCCGCCTGGAGGAGATGCGCCAGTCGCTGCGCATCGTCGAGCAGTGCCTGGACCGGCTCGCCCCGGGCCCGGTCATGGTCGGCGACAAGAAGATCGCCTGGCCCGCCCAGCTGGCCCTCGGCCCGGACGGCCTCGGCAACTCGCTCGACCACATCAAGAACATCATGGGCACCTCCATGGAGGCCCTCATCCACCACTTCAAGCTGGTGACCGAGGGCTTCCGCGTCCCGCCGGGACAGGCGTACACCGCCGTGGAGTCGCCCAAGGGCGAACTGGGCGTGCACGTCGTCTCCGACGGCGGCACCCGCCCCTTCCGGGTCCACTTCCGCGACCCGTCCTTCACCAACCTGCAGGCGATGGCCGCGATGTGCGAAGGCGGCCAGGTCGCCGACGTCATCGTCGCCGTCGCATCCATCGACCCCGTGATGGGAGGCGTCGACCGGTGACCACCAGTTCTTCGGAGCAGGGCGTCAGTCTGGGCATGCCCCAACTGCCCGCGCCCACATACCCGGACGACGTCCGAGCCCGGCTGGAGACGGACGCGAAGGAGATCATCTCCCGCTACCCCGGCTCCCGCTCGGCGCTGCTCCCGATGCTCCACCTCGTCCAGGCGGAGGAGGGCCATGTCACGCGCACCGGCATGCGGTTCTGCGCGGACATGCTCGACCTGACCACCGCCGAGGTCACGGCCGTCGCGACCTTCTACTCGATGTACCGGCGTGCCCCCAGCGGCGACTACCAGGTCGGCGTCTGCACCAACACCCTGTGCGCCGTCATGGGCGGCGACGCCATCTTCGAGACGCTCCAGGAGCACCTCGCCGTCGGCAACGGCGGCACCACGGACGACGGC
The DNA here is from genome assembly GCF_040655895.1 of Streptomyces sp. NPDC050264. Classification (NCBI taxonomy): domain Bacteria; kingdom Bacillati; phylum Actinomycetota; class Actinomycetes; order Kitasatosporales; family Streptomycetaceae; genus Streptomyces; species Streptomyces sp. NPDC050264. The sequence continues at coordinate 102,117 of NZ_JBFAKV010000004.1, read as the reverse complement.
AAGGTCACGCTCGAGCACATCGAGTGCAACGCGGCCTGCGACTTCGCCCCCGTGGTGATGGTCAACTGGGAGTTCTTCGACAACCAGACGCCCGAGTCCGCCAAGCGGCTCGTCGACGACCTGCGCGCGGGAGCGCAGGTGTCACCGACCCGAGGCGCTCCCTTGTGCACCTTCAAGGAGACCGCGCGCATCCTGGCCGGCTTCCCCGACGAGCGCCCCGGCGCGGTCGAGGCGAGCGGCAGCGCGGGCCCGGCCTCACTGACCGGCCTCCGCCTGGCCAAGGGCGAGGCATCGCCCGCCCGCGTGGTCCACCCGCGCGCGGAGGCCACGGACGGCGGTCAGACCCATGAACCGTCACCCGCCGAGCACTTGAGCTCGCACGACGCGCCGCAGGACACATCGGCCTCCGACCCGTCCCACCCAGCGGGTCCCGCCGCCGAGGAGGGGGAGTGATGACCTTGGCAGCCGAGATCGACAACAACGACACCAGTCCGGAGAAGCTGCTCGCACCGGTCCTGTCGGCCTTCTGGGACGAGGACAAGTCCTGGTCTTTGGATGTGTATCGCCGGCATGACGGCTACGAGGGGCTGCGCAAGGCCCTCGCCATGTCGCCGGACGATCTGATCGCTTATGTGAAGGACGCGGGGCTCCGCGGACGTGGTGGCGCCGGGTTCCCGACCGGGATGAAGTGGCAGTTCATCCCGCAGGGAGACGGCAAACCGCACTATCTAGTTGTCAACGCCGACGAATCGGAGCCGGGGACCTGCAAGGACATCCCGCTCCTCTTCGCGAACCCGCACAGCCTCATCGAGGGCATCGTGATCGCCTGTTACGCGATCCGTTCCGAGCACGCGTTCATCTACTTGCGCGGTGAAGTGGTCCCCGTACTGCGGCGGTTGCACGAGGCCGTGCGCGAGGCCTACGCCGCGGGGTATCTCGGGCAAAACGTCCTCGGGTCCGGTCTCAACCTTGAACTCACCGTGCACGCCGGCGCAGGCGCGTACATCTGTGGTGAGGAGACCGCACTCCTGGACTCGCTCGAAGGCCGCCGTGGTCAGCCGCGACTCCGTCCTCCCTTCCCTGCGGTCGCGGGCCTCTACGCGTGCCCCACTGTCGTGAACAACGTCGAGTCCATCGCGTCGGTTCCCGCGATCATCAATCGCGGAAAAGACTGGTTCAAGTCGATGGGCAGCGAGAAGTCACCCGGCTTCACGCTCTACTCGCTCAGCGGCCACGTCGTCTCGCCCGGCCAGTACGAGGCCCCGCTCGGCATCACGCTGCGCCAGCTCCTCGACATGAGCGGCGGCATCCGCCCGGGCCACCGGCTCAAGTTCTGGACACCGGGCGGCAGTTCGACCCCGATGTTCACCGAGGAGCACCTCGACGTCCCCCTCGACTACGAGGGTGTCGGCGCCGCCGGATCGATGCTCGGCACCAAGGCGCTGCAGTGCTTCGACGAGACGACGTGCGTGGTGCGCGCGGTCACGAGGTGGACCGAGTTCTACGCCCACGAGTCCTGCGGCAAGTGCACACCGTGCCGCGAAGGGACGTACTGGCTCGTGCAGTTGCTCCGCGACATCGAGGCCGGCAAGGGCTCCCTGGACGACCTCGACAAGCTGAACGACATCGCCGACAACATCAACGGCAAGTCGTTCTGCGCCCTCGGTGACGGCGCCGCCTCGCCGATCTTCTCCTCGCTCAAGTACTTCCGCGAGGAGTACGAGCAGCACATCACGGGCAAGGGCTGCCCCTTCGACCCGGCCCGCTCGACGCTCTGGGCGGACGGGACCGACAAGCACCGCACGGAGGTGAACGCGTGACTGTGACCACAAGCGCTCCCTCCGGGGGCGGCGAGGCGGCCGTTCCGCCGGAGGACCTCGTCTCGCTGACGATCGACGGCATCGAGATCAGCGTGCCCAAGGGCACCCTGGTCATCCGGGCCGCCGAGATGCTCGGCATCGAGATCCCCCGGTTCTGCGACCACCCGCTCCTCGACCCGGCCGGCGCCTGCCGCCAGTGCATCGTGGAGGTGGAGGGCCAGCGCAAGCCGATGGCGTCCTGCACCATCACCTGCACCGACGGGATGGTGGTCAAGAGCCAGCTCTCCTCGCCCGTCGCCGAGAAGGCGCAGCACGGCGTGATGGAGCTGCTGCTCATCAACCACCCGCTGGACTGTCCGGTCTGCGACAAGGGCGGTGAGTGCCCGCTGCAGAACCAGGCCATGTCGCACGGCCAGTCGGAGTCGCGCTTCGAGGGCAAGAAGCGCACCTACGAGAAACCGGTCCCGATCTCCACGCAGGTGCTGCTCGACCGCGAGCGGTGCGTGCTGTGCGCCCGCTGCACCCGGTTCTCGAACCAGATCGCGGGCGACCCGATGATCGAGCTGATCGAGCGCGGCGCGCTCCAGCAGGTCGGCACGGGCGAGGGTGACCCCTTCGAGTCGTACTTCTCCGGGAACACCATCCAGATCTGCCCGGTCGGGGCGCTGACCTCGGCGGCGTACCGATTCCGCTCCCGGCCCTTCGACCTGGTGTCGTCGCCGTCGGTGTGCGAGCACTGTGCCGGTGGCTGCGCGACCCGCACCGACCACCGGCGTGGCAAGGTCATGCGCCGCCTGGCGGCCAACGAGCCCGAGGTCAACGAGGAGTGGATCTGCGACAAGGGCAGGTTCGGCTTCCGGTACGCGCAGAAGCCGGACCGGCTGACGACGCCGCTGGTGCGTGACTCCGCCTCCGGTGAGCTGCGGCCCGCCTCCTGGCCCGAGGCTCTGGAGGCCGCCGCCCGCGGGCTCGTCGGCGCGCGCGGCCGGACCGGTGTCCTCACCGGTGGCAGGCTGACGGTCGAGGACGCGTACGCGTACAGCAAGTTCACGCGCGTCGCCCTCGACACGAACGACATCGACTTCCGCGCGCGCGTGCACAGCAGCGAGGAGGCCGACTTCCTCGCCGCGCGGGTCGCGGGCCGCGGTCGTGATCTGGACGGCAGCGGAGTCACGTACAAGAAGCTGGAGAAGGCCCCCGCGGTGCTTCTCGTGGGCTTCGAGTCGGAGGAGGAGGCGCCCGGCGTCTTCCTCAAGCTCCGCAAGGCCTGGCGCAACCACGGTCAGAAGGTCTTCTCGATCGCCACGTATGCGACGCGTGGCCTGGAGAAGGCCGGCGGCACGCTGCTGCCCGCCGCGCCCGGCACCGAGACCGAGTGGCTGGACGCGCTCGCCTCCGGTGTCGGCCTGGAGGAGGGCGGAGACGCCGCCGCGGCGGCGCTGCGCACCGAAGGTGCCGTGCTCGTCGTCGGCGAGCGGCTCGCCGCCGTCGCGGGTGGACTCACCGCCGCCGTGCGGGCCGCGGCCGCGACCGGCGCCGAGCTGGTGTGGATCCCGCGGCGCGCCGGTGAGCGCGGCGCCGTCGAGGCCGGCGCGCTGCCGTCGTTGCTGCCGGGCGGACGTCCGGCGACCGACCCGCGCGCGCGGGGCGAGGTCGCCGCCGCCTGGGGGGTGGCCGAACTGCCGCACCGCTTCGGGCGGGACACCGGCCAGATCGTGGAGTCCGCCGTCACCGGCGAGCTGCTGGCCCTCGTCGTGGCGGGGGTCGAGGTCGCCGACCTGCCGAGCCCGCTGCGCGCGCGTGAAGCCCTTCACGAGATCGGGTTCCTGGTCTCCCTGGAGCAGCGGCCCAGCGAGGTCACCGACCACGCGGACGTCGTGTTCCCGGTGGCCGCGGTCGCCGAGAAGGCGGGCACGTTCCTCAACTGGGAGGGGCGGGCCCGGATGTTCGAGGCCGCGCTCAAGCCCGACCAGATGACGCGCCGCGTCGCGCCCACGGACGCGCGCGTGCTGCAGATGCTGGCCGACGCCATGGACGTACACCTGGGGCTGCCGGACCTGCGCGCCGCGCGCGGTGAGCTGGACCGCTTGGGCAACTGGGACGGGCCGCACGCGACCGCACCGCTGGACACCGGCGCGCAGTTGCCGCGTCCGGCCTCCGGTGAGGCCGTCCTCGCCGGACACCGGCTGCTGCTCGACCAGGGGCGGCTGCAGGACGGCGACGAGGCGCTCGCCGGGACGCGGCACACCGCCCACGCGCGCGTGTCCGCCGCCACGGCCGCCGAGATCGGTGTGCGGCACGGCGACGCGCTGGCCGTCACCGGACCCGCCGGCGCGATCGCCCTGCCCCTCCAGGTCACGGAGATGCCGGACCGCGTGGTGTGGCTGCCGCTCAACTCCGCGGGTGGCGGCGTCGCTTCGGACACCGGTGCCGCCCCCGGCGACCTGGTGAAGATCGGCCCGGCCGTCGCCGCGGCCCCGGAGGTGCAGTCATGAGCCCCACGGCACTGAGCCCGCTGGCCAACGAAGACCTGTCGATGTTCGGCACCGATCCGTGGTGGCTCGTCGTCGTCAAGGCGGTGTTCTGCTTCGCCTTCCTGATGGTGACCGTGCTCTTCTCCATCGTGTGGGAGCGCAAGGTCGTCGCCTGGATGCAGCTGCGCATCGGCCCGAACCGGCACGGCCCCTGGGGCATGCTCCAGTCGCTCGCCGACGGCATCAAGCTGATGCTCAAGGAAGACGTGATCGTCAAGCGCGCGGACAAGGTGGTCTACATCCTTGCGCCGATCGTCGCCGCGATCCCCGCCTTCATGGCGATCGCCGTGATCCCCTTCGGCCCGGCCGGCGGCGAGGTCTCGATCTTCGGCCACCGTACGGCGATGCAGCTCACCGACCTGCCGATCGCGATGCTCTACATCCTCGCGGTCGCCTCCGTCGGCATCTACGGCATCGTCCTCGCCGGCTGGTCCTCCGGATCCACGTACCCGCTCCTCGGCGGTCTGCGGTCCTGCGCGCAGATGATCTCCTACGAGATCGCGATGGGCGCCGCGTTCGCCTCGGTGTTCCTGTACTCGGGCTCGATGTCGACCTCGGAGATCGTCGCCCAGCAGCACGACCGCTGGTACATCGTCCTGCTGCCGGTCTCGTTCCTGATCTACATCGTGACGATGGTCGGCGAGACGAACCGCGCCCCGTTCGACATGCCGGAGTCCGAGGGTGACCTCGTCGGCGGCTTCAACACCGAGTACTCGTCGATCAAGTTCGCGATGTTCATGCTCGCCGAGTACGTGAACATGGTGACGGTCTCGGCGGTGTCGGTGACGCTCTTCCTGGGCGGCTGGCGCGCACCGTGGCCGGTCTCCACGTTCTGGGAGGGCGCGAACCACGGCTGGTGGCCGCTGCTCTGGTTCGTCATCAAGGTCCAGCTGCTGCTGTTCTTCTTCATCTGGCTGCGCGGCACGCTGCCACGGGTCCGCTACGACCAGCTGATGAAGCTCGGCTGGAAGGTGCTCATCCCGGTCTCCGTGGTGTGGCTGATGCTCGTCGCGACCGTGCGGACCCTGCAGAACGAGAACTACGACTTCGCCACCATCGCCCTGTACATCGGCGGCGCCATCCTCGTGATCCTGCTGCTGTCGTTCGTCGTGGACATCTTCCGCGACCGGGGGGCCAAGCAGCGTGCGCAGGACGAGGAGCCGGTCGCCTTCGACCCGATGGCGGGCGGTTTCCCCGTGCCTCCGCTGCCCGGACAGACCCTGCCGCCCGTGCCGCGCCGACGCCCGCGCCATGAGCGGGAGTTGATTGTCAGTGGTGGCCCCGATACTGCGAGTGACGAATCACTTGGCGGATCTCGTGATGGAAAGGAGGCGTCCGATGGCTGACGAGAACGAGAAGGACACCGCGCCCGGGTTCATGAACCCCGTTGCCGGCTTCGGTGTGACCTTCAAGGCCATGTTCAAGAAGCGGCTGACCGAGCAGTACCCGGAGCAGCAGAAGACCACTGCTCCGCGCTTCCACGGCAGGCACCAGCTCAACCGCCATCCGGACGGCCTGGAGAAGTGCGTCGGCTGCGAGCTGTGCGCGTGGGCCTGTCCGGCGGACGCCATCTATGTGGAGGGCGCGGACAACACCGAGGAGGAGCGCTACTCCCCGGGCGAGCGGTACGGCCGCGTCTACCAGATCAACTACGCGCGCTGCATTCTGTGCGGCCTGTGCATCGAGGCGTGCCCCACGCGCGCGCTCACGATGACGAACGAGTTCGAGCTGGCCGACAGCAGCCGCGCCAACCTCATCTACACCAAGGAGCAACTGCTCGCCGGGCTCGACGAGGGCATGGTCGAGTCGCCGCACTCGATCTTCCCGGGCATGGACGAGCAGGACTACTACCGGGGTCTGGTCACCGAGGCCGCGCCGGGCACGGAGCCCCAAGTGGCCGTATCCAAGGGCGAGAAGCCCGACCCCGAGGGGGCCGAGGCATGACGCAGCTCGCCGCCTACTCGACCTCCACCGGTGAGGCGTTCCAGTTCTGGGTCCTCGGCACGGTCGCCGTCATCGGCGCGCTGTGCACGATCCTGATGAAGAAGGCCGTGCACAGCGCTCTGTGTCTCGCCGGGACCATGATCATCCTTGCGGTGTTCTACCTGGCCAACGGGGCGTACTTCCTGGGCATCGTGCAGATCGTCGTCTACACCGGCGCGATCATGATGCTGTTCCTCTTCGTGGTCATGCTCGTCGGTGTCACCGCGGCGGACTCCCTGAAGGAGACCATCAAGGGGCAGCGCTGGCTGGCCGCCCTGTGCGGGCTCGGCTTCGGCATCCTGCTGGTCGCGGGCATCGCGAACGCCTCGCTGAAGTCGTTCAACGGACTGGGCAAGGCGAACGCGAACGGCAACGTGGAGGGCCTGGCCACCCTCATCTTCACCAAGTACGTCTTCGCCTTCGAAATCACCGGCGCCCTGCTGATCACGGCCACCATCGGCGCCATGGTGCTCACCCACCGCGAGCGCACCGAGCGGGCCAAGACCCAGCGGGAGCTGGCCGAGGAGCGCGTACGCGAGGGCAAGCACCTGCCGCCGCTGCCCGCCCCCGGTGTCTACGCCCGGCACAACGCGGTGGACATCGCGGGTCTGCTGCCCGACGGCACCCCTTCGGAGCTCACGGTCATGCAGACGCTGCGCCAGCGAGGCCAGATCCGGGACGTATCCGGTGAGGCGCTGAGCGACCTCAAGGCCCTGGAGCAGCGCTCGGCCGACCGTCTGGAGCGTTCGGAGGAGACGTCGAAGTGAATCCGGTCAACTACCTGTATCTCGCCGCCCTGCTGTTCACGATCGGCGCCACCGGCGTGCTCATCAGGCGGAACGCGATCGTGGTGTTCATGTGCATCGAGCTGATGCTGAACGCGTGCAACCTCGCGTTCGTCGCGTTCTCCCGGATGCACGGCAATCTCGACGGCCAGATCATCGCGTTCTTCACGATGGTCGTCGCCGCCGCGGAGGTCGTGGTCGGACTCGCGATCATCGTGTCGCTGTTCCGTTCCCGCCACTCGGCCTCGGTCGACGACGCCAGCCTGATGAAGCTGTAAGGGGCCGCGAACCACATGAATGCAGAGAACTTGATTGCGCTGCTGGTAGCGGCGCCCCTGCTCGGAGCGGCCGTACTGCTGTGCGGTGGGCGGGCGTTGGACCGGGTGGGTCATCTGCTCGGCACGCTGCTCGCGGCCGCCTCCTTCGTGATCGCCGTCGTGCTCTTCTCCGACATGCTCGGCAAGAGCCCGGACGACCGCACGTTCAGCCAGCACCTGTTCAGCTGGATTCCCGTCGAGGGTTTCCAGGCGGACGTCGCCTTCCAGCTGGACCAGCTGTCGATGACGTTCGTGCTGCTGATCTCCGGCGTGGGCACCCTGATCCACATCTACTCGATCGGGTACATGGAGCACGACGAGCGGCGCCGCCGCTTCTTCGGCTACCTGAACCTGTTCGTCGCGGCGATGCTCCTGCTGGTCATCGCCGACAACTACCTGCTGCTGTACGTCGGCTGGGAGGGCGTGGGCCTCGCCTCGTACCTCCTCATCGGCTTCTGGCAGCACAAGCCGAGCGCGGCCACCGCCGCGAAGAAGGCGTTCCTGGTCAACCGCGTCGGCGACATGGGTCTGTCGATCGCCATCATGCTGATGTTCACGACCTTCGGGACGTTCGCCTTCACGCCGGTGCTCGACAGCGTCGGTGACGCGTCCGAGGGCAAGCTCACCGCGATCGGCCTGATGCTGCTGCTCGCCGCGTGCGGCAAGTCGGCGCAGGTCCCGCTGCAGTCCTGGCTCGGGGACGCGATGGAGGGCCCGACACCGGTCTCGGCCCTCATCCACGCCGCGACCATGGTCACCGCAGGTGTGTACCTGATCGTGCGGTCCGGGGCGATCTTCAACGCCGCCCCCGACGCGCAGCTGGTCGTCACGATCGTCGGCGCGGTGACGCTGCTGTTCGGTGCGATCGTCGGTTGCGCGAAGGACGACATCAAGAAGGCCCTCGCGGGCTCGACGATGTCGCAGATCGGCTACATGATCCTCGCCGCCGGCCTCGGCCCGATCGGCTACGTCTTCGCGATCATGCACCTGGTGACGCACGGCTTCTTCAAGGCCGGGCTCTTCCTCGGCGCCGGTTCGGTCATGCACGGCATGAACGACGAGGTCGACATGCGCAGGTACGGCGGCCTCAGGAAGTACATGCCGGTCACCTTTGTGACGTTCGGCCTCGGGTATCTCGCCATCATCGGCTTCCCGGGTCTGTCCGGCTTCTTCTCCAAGGACAAGATCATCGAGGCGGCCTTCGCCAAGGGCGGGACGGAAGGCTGGATCCTCGGCTCCGTCGCTCTCCTCGGCGCGGCCATCACCGCGTTCTACATGACCCGCGTGATGATCATGACGTTCTTCGGCGAGAAGCGCTGGCAGCCGGATGCCGACGGCCACGATCCGCACCCGCACGAGTCGCCGTCCTCCATGACGGTCCCGATGATCGTGCTCGCCATCGGTTCGGTGTTCGCGGGTGGCTTCTTCTCCATCGGCGACCGCTTCCTGAACTGGCTGGAGCCCGTCACCGGCCACGAGCACGGCCACCCTCCGATCAGCGCGGGCGTCGTCACCGGCGCCACCATGGTGTGCCTGGTGATCGGTGTGGGCTTCGCCTGGCTCCAGTACGGGCGCCGCACGGTCCCGGCCGTCGCCCCACGCGGTTCGCTGCTCACCCGGGCCGCCCGCCGCGACCTGCTCCAGGACGACTTCAACCACGTCGTCCTCGTACGCGGCGGCGAGCACCTGACGCGCTCGCTGGTCTACGTCGACCACACCCTGGTCGACGGAGTGGTCAACGGGACGGCGGCTTCCGTGGGCGGCCTCTCCGGCCGGCTGCGCAAGCTCCAGAACGGCTACGTGCGCTCGTACGCCGTCTCGATGTTCGGCGGTGCGGCGCTCATCACCGCCGTGACCCTGCTGATGAGGGCGGTCTGATACCGATGTCCTTTCCTCTGCTGACAGCGACAGCGGTGCTCCCCGCCGTGGGCGCGATCGCCACGGCCGCCGTGCCGGCGAAACAGCGCACCGCGGCCAAGTGGCTCGCGCTCCTCGTCTCGGTCGGGACACTCGTCCTCGCGGCGGTGGTCGCGATCCGTTTCGACCCGGGCGGCGGCCGGTACCAACTCACCGAATCCCACGCGTGGATCGCGGACTTCGGGGTCCGTTACGAACTGGGAGTCGACGGCATCGGCGTCGCGCTCGTCGCGCTGACCGCACTGCTCATCCCGTTCGTGATCCTCGCCGGGTGGCACGACGCGGACCCGCAGGAGACGGGAAGCACCCGGTGGCGGCCGACGCAGGGCTTCTTCGCCCTGATCCTGCTGGTCGAGGCGATGGTGATCATCTCCTTCGAGGCCACCGACGTCTTCCTCTTCTACATCTTCTTCGAAGCCATGCTCATCCCGATGTACTTCCTCATCGGCGGCTTCGGTGACCGCGCGGGCCCGCACGGCGAGAAGGAGGCGGCCACGCAACGCTCGTACGCGGCCGTCAAGTTCCTCCTCTACAACCTCGTCGGCGGCCTCATCATGCTGGCGGCCGTCATCGGCCTCTACGTGGTGGCGGGGAACTTCTCGCTCCAGGAGATCGCGGCGGCCCGGGCCAACGGCTCGCTCGACATGGCGACCAACACCGAGCGGTGGCTCTTCCTCGGCTTCTTCTTCGCCTTCGCGGTGAAGGCCCCGCTGTGGCCGCTGCACACCTGGCTGCCGAACGCGATGGGCGAGGCCACGACCCCGGTCGCCGTACTGATCACGGCAGTTGTCGACAAGGTCGGCACGTTCGCGATGCTCCGCTTCTGCCTCCAGCTGTTCCCGGAGGCGAGCAAGTGGGCGACACCGGTCATCCTGGTGCTCGCCCTGATCAGCATCATCTACGGAGCGCTGCTCGCGGTCGGCCAGCGCGACATCAAGCGCCTGGTGGCGTACGCGTCGATCTCGCACTTCGGCTTCATCATCATGGGCATCTTCGCGATGACCAGCCAGGGCCAGTCCGGCGCGACGCTCTACATGGTCAACCACGGTATTTCCACTGCCGCGTTGATGCTCGTCGCGGGGTTCCTGATCTCGCGTCGCGGCTCGCGTCTCATCGCGGACTACGGGGGTGTGCAGAAGGTCGCCCCGGTGCTCGCCGGCACGTTCCTGATCGGCGGACTCGCGACGCTCTCGCTGCCGGGGCTCGCCCCGTTCGTGAGTGAATTCCTGGTCCTGGTCGGCACGTTCACGCGCTACCCGGTGATCGGCATCATCGCCACCTTCGGCATCGTCCTCGCCGCGCTCTACACGCTGGTCCTCTACCAGCGCACCATGACCGGCCCGGTGAAGCCGTCGACCGAGGGCATCACCGACCTGCGGGTGCGTGAGCTCGCCGTCGTGGTCCCGCTGATCGCCGTACTGATCTTCCTGGGTGTGTATCCGAAGCCGCTCACCGAGCTGGTGAACCCGGCGGTCAAGCACACCATGTCCGACGTCCAGAAGAAGGACCCGAAGCCGGAAGTGGAGGCGGCCCACAAGTGAGCGCTTCAGCCGTCCACAGCCTGTGGACAACTGCCGCCGATCCGATCTCCAAGATCGACGCACCGAAGATCGAATACGGGCAATTGTCCCCGACCTTGATCGTCATCGGTGCCGCCGTCCTGGGGGTCCTGGTCGAGGCCTTCGTGCCCCGCAAGTCCCGTTACTACGTACAGGTGTTCCTGTCGGTCGTCGCGCTCGCCGCCGCCTTCGCGGCGGTCGTGGGCCTCGCGGCCGGCGGATACGGCACGACGAAGGCGCACATCGCGGCCATGGGCGCGATCGCCGTCGACGGTCCGGCGCTCTTCCTCCAGGGGACGATCCTGCTGGCCGGTATCGTCGCGGTCTTCACGTTCGCGGAGCGGCGGCTCGACCCGGAGGCGCACGGCAACCGCGTCGACTCCTTCGCCGCGCAGGCCGCCTCCGTACCCGGCAGCGACAGCGAAAAGGCCGCCGTGAAGGCCGGGTTCACCACCACCGAGGTGTTCCCGCTCGTCCTCTTCGCGATCGGCGGGATGCTGGTCTTCCCCGCGGCGAACGACCTGCTGACGCTCTTCGTCGCCCTGGAGGTCTTCTCCCTCCCGCTCTACCTGCTGTGCGCCGTGGCCCGCCGCAAGCGGCTCATGTCGCAGGAGGCCGCGGTCAAGTACTTCCTGCTCGGCGCGTTCGCCTCGGCCTTCACCCTGTTCGGCATCGCGCTGCTGTACGGCTACGCGGGCTCGGTCTCGTACGCCACCATCGCGAGCGTCGCCGACGGCTCCGTGCAGAACATCGACCCGGCCCTCGCCGACACCATGGGCAACGACGCGCTGCTGCTCATCGGCATGGCGCTCGTCGTCATGGGCCTGCTGTTCAAGGTCGGCGCCGTCCCCTTCCACATGTGGACCCCGGACGTCTACCAGGGCGCCCCGACGCCGGTCACCGGCTTCATGGCGGCCGCCACGAAGGTCGCCGCGTTCGGTGCGCTGCTGCGCCTGCTCTACGTCGTCCTGCCGGGGCTCCGCTGGGACTGGCGGCCGGTCATGTGGGCCGTCGCCATCGTCACGATGCTCGCGGGCGCGATCGTCGCGATCACCCAGACCGACATCAAGCGGCTCCTCGCCTACTCGTCCATCGCGCACGCCGGCTTCATCCTGGCCGGTGTCATCGCCACGAGCCCCGACGGCGTCTCGTCGGTCCTCTTCTACCTGGGCGCGTACTCCTTCGTCACGATCGGCGCCTTCGCCGTGGTGACGCTGGTGCGCGACGCGGGCGGCGAGGCGACGCACCTGTCGAAGTGGGCGGGGCTCGGACGGCGCTCGCCGCTGGTGGCGGCGGTCTTCGCGGTCTTCCTCCTCGCCTTCGCCGGTATCCCGCTGACCTCCGGGTTCGCTGGGAAGTTCGCGGTGTTCAAGGCCGCGGCCGAGGGCGGCGCGGGCGCGCTCGTCGTGGTCGGTGTGGTGTCGTCGGCGATCGCCGCGTTCTTCTACATCCGGGTGATCGTCGTCATGTTCTTCAGCGAGCCGAAGGCGGACGGGCCGACCGTCGCCGTGCCCTCACCGCTGACGATGACGACGATCGCGGTGGGCGTCGCGGTCACGGTCGTGCTCGGCCTCGCGCCGCAGTACTTCCTGGACCTGGCGAGTCAGGCGAGCGTCTTCGTCCGATAGCAGTAGCGGTAGCCGCTGCCGCGGTCGTACGAATGTTCCGGTGCCCGGTGCCCCTCGGAAGGGGTGCCGGGCACTTTGACGTCCGGGCCTGTGGATAACTTCGAGGGTTGTCGGCGCGGACCCCTATCGTGGCGGGAGACGTCGAGCCACGGCGCGCGGGGAAACAGGCGATGAATGGGACTGAGGGTATGAGCGAGGTGACGGAGCGCGAGGACGTCGAGCGTGCCGGAAGCATCAGCGGCGAGAGCTTCGACGGTGAGAGCTTTGGCGGTGAGGGCGTCGGCAGCGAGGCGCTGGGCACGCTCCACCGCGTCTTCGGGTACGACGCCTTCCGCGGCGAGCAGGAAGCGGTCATCGACCACGTGGTGGCCGGCGGGGACGCCGTCGTCCTCATGCCGACCGGCGGCGGCAAGTCGCTCTGCTACCAGATCCCGGCGCTCGTCAGGCCCGGCACCGGGGTCGTCGTGTCCCCGCTGATCGCGCTGATGCAGGACCAGGTGGACGCGCTGCGGGCGGCCGGAGTGCGCGCCGGGTTCATGAACTCGACGCAGGACTTCGACGAGCGGCGCACCGTCGAGGCCGAGTTCCTCGCGGGCGAGCTTGACCTGCTCTACCTGGCACCGGAGCGGCTGCGGCTCGACTCCTCGCTCGACCTGCTCTCCCGCGGCAAGATCTCCGTCTTCGCCATCGACGAGGCGCACTGTGTCGCGCAGTGGGGCCACGACTTCCGCCCGGACTATCTGACGCTGTCGGTGCTCGGGCAGCGCTGGCCGGACGTCCCGCGCATCGCCCTGACGGCGACGGCGACGCACGCCACGCACCAGGAGATCACCCAGCGCCTGGGCATGCCGGACGCCAAGCACTTCGTGGCGAGCTTCGACCGGCCGAACATCCAGTACCGCATCGTCGGCAAGGCCGACCCGAAGAAGCAGCTGCTCACCTTCCTCAAGCAGGAGCACGAGGGCGACGCGGGCATCGTGTACTGCCTGTCGCGCAAGTCGGTGGAGGCCACGGCCGAGTTCCTCTGCCGGAACGGGATCGAGGCGGTGCCGTACCACGCCGGCCTCGACGCGGGCACGCGCGCCAGGCACCAGTCCCGGTTCCTTCGCGAGGAGGGACTGGTCGTCTGCGCGACCATCGCGTTCGGCATGGGCATCGACAAGCCCGACGTCCGGTTCGTCGCCCACCTGGACCTGCCGAAGTCCGTCGAGGGGTACTACCAGGAGACCGGCCGCGCCGGGCGGGACGGGCTGCCGTCCACGGCCTGGATGGCCTACGGACTGCAGGACGTCGTCCAGCAGCGGAAGCTGATCAACATGGGGGAGGGGGACGAGGCGTTCCGCCGCCGTGCCTCCGCCCACCTCGACTCGATGCTGGCGCTGTGCGAGACCGCCCAGTGCCGCCGCACCCAGCTCCTGACCTACTTCGGCCAGGACGCGACCGAGGCCTGCGGCAACTGCGACACGTGTCTGACGCCGCCCGAGACCATGGACGGCACCGTCGCCGCGCAGAAGATCCTCTCCACTGTGGTGCGGCTGCAGCGCGAGCGCGGACAGAAGTTCGGCGCGGGCCAGATCATCGACATCCTGCTGGGACGGCGCACTGCCAAGATCATCCAGTTCGACCACGACCAGCTCTCCGTGTTCGGTATCGGCGAGGAGCTGAGCGAGACCGAATGGCGGGGTGTGGTGCGGCAGTTGCTGGCTCAGTCGCTCATCGCGGTCGAGGGCGAGTACGGGACGCTGGTGCTCACCGAGGAGAGCGCGAGCGTGCTCGGGCGGCAGCGCGAGGTGCGGCTGCGCAAGGAGGCCCCGAAGGCGGCGACGCGGGCCACCGCGCGCGACCGCAAGGCCAAGTCGCCCGCCGCCGATCTGCCCGAGGAGCTGCTGCCCGTCTTCGAGGCGCTGCGGTCCTGGCGCGGGGCGCAGGCCAAGGAGAACGGGGTCCCGGCGTACGTCATCTTCCACGACGCGACGCTCAAGGAGATCGCCGTTCAACGGCCCACGTCGCTCGCTCAGTTGGGCACGATCGGCGGGGTCGGCGAGAAGAAGCTGGCGACGTGGGGCGAAGGAGTGCTCGGGGCCCTGGGCGCCGCGCTCGACGGCGGCGGCCAGGGTGCGGAGCGGACGGAGCCGGAGCGGAGCGAGCCGCAGCGGGAGTCGTACTTCGGGTCGGAGCCCGAGCCGGAGCCCGAGTTCGATGAGATCGACTGGTGACGGGGGAGGCTGTGGTGGCGAGGGCCGGTTCCTTGCGCCGTGCGCGTGCAGGGCGCACGGCCCGCCGCACCGGCACCGCACATCACGTACGTCTCAGACCGCGCGGATTCACACGGTGCGGGTTCACACGGGGCGGGCCGCGTACGCCCTGACATCCGCGTCCGAGTCCTCGGCGGCCGTCGCCAGGGCCGCGCGGGCGAGGGGCGCGGCGGGGGCGTGACGGCGTAGCGCGAGGACGGCGGCCTTGCGGACGTCCGCGTTCCCGTCGTCCAGTGCCCCGGTGAGCGCCTCGATCGCGGGGCCGGTACGCGCGGCGGCGCCGAGAGCCGTGGCCGCGCCCGCGCGCACCTGCCAGGCCGGATCGCCGAGGGCCGCGATGGCCGACGCCTCGTACGGAGGCGGACAGCCCGCGCCGCTCAAGGTGGTCACCGCGCGGACCAGGGCGTCCGGGTCGGCCAGGAGCGGCGCCAGGGCCTCGGGGGCGGCCAGTCCCCGGGCCACGGCGACGTGTACCTCGTGGGCCGGATCGCCGGTGGCCGAGGCCAGTACGTCCAGGGCGTCGACGGACACCAGGGCCCGTACCGCGGCGACGCGTACCTCGATGTCCGGGTCGCCGCCGTGAACTCCATGGCGCCGACGGGGGACTTGTGGAGGTCGAGGTGGTGGAACCACTGGGCGTCGTCGCGCGCCGGATGGTCGGTGCGCTCGTGGTAGAGGCCCCGGCGCGATTCGGTGCGGGCCAGCGAGGAGCGGGCGGCCATCTCGGCGCAGTCGCGGATGAACGACACCTCGGCGCACCGCATCAGTTGGTGCGGGGTGCGGGCGCCCATGGCGGCGATGTCGGCCCGCATGCGTTCGACGTGCTCGACGGCGGGGGAGAGCCGCGCGCCGGACTTGGGCGGCGCCACGTAGTCGTTCACGAAGCGGCGCAACTTGTACTCGACCTGGGGCTGCGGCGGGCCGTCCGGGCGGCGGCGGTGGTCGCCCCGGCTCCCGTGGGGTCTCGTACGCGGTCTGCGGCGGGCATGCGACGGACGGCAGCCGGGGGCGGGCGAAGGTGGTGCCGCTGTTGTGTCGCGCCACCGGGGGCCTGTGGCGGTCAGGTTGTGACCTGCGGCGATGGGGCGCGGGTGGGGTAGATCTGCCACCCGCGCCGGGGCCGCGCTCTCAACGGGGCGCGATGATCCTGCCGGTCACGTCGCCGAGGCCCACCCGGGTGCCGTGCGGGCCGGGTGCCCACGCCGTCAGGGTCACCACGTCGCCGTCCTCCAGGAAGCCCCGCTTGCCGTCGGGGAGTTCGAGGGGGTGCTGCCCGTTCCAGGTCATCTCGATGAGCGAGCCGCGCTCATGCTCCTCGGTGCCGCTGATGGTGCCGGAGCCATAGAGGTCGCCGGTGCGCAGGGAGGCGCCGTTGACCGTCATGTGGGCCAGCATCTGGGCGCCCGTCCAGTACATGCCGGAGAAGGGGGGCTCGGAGATGACGTGGCCGTTCAGGGAGACCGTGATGCGCAGGTCGTAGCCGGCGGGGTCCAGGGACGGCTCGGCGTCGTCCAGGTAGGGGAGCAGCGGCACCGTGCGCGCCGGTGCGGGCACGCGCGCCGCGTCCAGCGCGTCGAGCGGCGTGATCCACGCGGAGATCGACGTGGCGAACGACTTGCCGAGGTGCGGGCCGAGCGGCACCGTCTCCCAGGACTGGATGTCGCGCGCCGACCAGTCGTTGAGGAGGCACAGGCCGAAGACGTGGTCGCGGTAGGAGGACAGCGGCACCGTGGTGCCCTGCGCGGAGGGGGCTCCGACCACGTACCCGACCTCCGTCTCGATGTCGAGGCGGACCGAGGGGCCGAAGACCGGGGCGGGGTCGGCCGGGCTCTTGCGCTGGCCCGAGGGACGTACCACGTCGGTTCCGGAGACGACAACGGTGCCGGCCCGGCCGTGATAACCCACCGGCAGGTGCTTCCAGTTGGGCTTCAGCGGCTCCTCGTCGGGGCGGAAGAGCCGGCCGAGGTTCGAGGCGTGGTTCTCGGAGGCGTAGAAGTCGACGTAGTCCGCGACGTCGAAGGGGAGGTGCAGCGTGACCGAGGAGAGCGGGTGCAGGAAGGGCAGGACGGTCTCGCGGTGGGCGGGCACCGTCACCCAGGCGGTCAGCGCACGCCGTACGTCGGACCACGCCGTACGGCCCGCCGCCATCAGGGAGTTGAGGCTCGGCCGGGCCAGGAGCGAGACGTAGGGGGAGCCGAGGGCCGCGGCCGCCGCGCCCGCGTCCAGGACGTGGTCGCCGAGGCGCACGCCGACCCGGCGCACGCCGTCGGGACCGCCGGAGCCGCCGGTGCCAACGGAGTTGGCGGAGCCCTCGGTGCCGCGGGTGCCGTCGGTGCCGAGGGAGAAGATCCCGTAGGGAAGGTTGTGCGGGCCGAAGGGATCGCCTTCGGGGAGGTCGAGCGGGGTGTGCTCGGGCGTGACAGCCATACCGACCTGCCTCACTTTCCATCGATTGCGGGTCACGTTACGTGGGAGACACGGGTTCGGGCAGTGCCTAAAGAGTTCGCAATGTCCGAATGACCCGTTGATGGAGTGGTCGGTTCCGGCTTAGCGTCTATGTCCGGTGGACGCGGACGGGGTGGGTCCGGGTTCTTATGGGGGGGAACAGGACACGTGGGGGGACCCGTGGCCAGGAGTGCCGGCAGTGCTCGGAGCGGCGCCGGAAATATGCCGTTCGCCGTGGACCGGGACGTGCCGGGGCTCATCGTCAAATTCGGCGACTACCCGCTGCACCACGGAGGCGTGGGGGCGATCCGCAGTCTGGGGCGGCTCGGTGTGCCCATGTACGCGATCACCGAGGACCGGTACACGCCCGCGGCGGCCTCGCGCTATCTGCACCGGGCCTTTCCCTGGCGGACCACCGGGGCGGAGGAGCCAGGACGCCTGGTCGAAGGGCTGCTGCGCATCGCGCGCCGCATCGGGCGGCCCACGGTGCTGATCCCGACCGACGAGGAAGCGGCGGTCCTCATCGCCGAGCACCAGGACCTGCTGGCCGGGGCGGGGTTTCTCTTCCCGCGCGTGGAGCGGGAGCTGCCGCGCCGCCTGGCCAGCAAGCAAGGGCTGCACGAGCTGTGCGTGGAGCACGGGATCCCGTCGCCGGCCGCCGAGTTCCCGGCGAGCCGCGCGGAGATCGAGGAGTTCGCCCGGAGAGCGAGGTTCCCGGTCGTCGCGAAGAACCGGGAGGCGTTCACGCGCCGCAGCAGCCCGGCGGTGAACGGGACGACGAGGATCGCGTCCCCCGACGGCCTGCGGGCGCTCGCCCGTGACTGGGGCGAGCGGCCCGGCGTGATCCTCCAGGAGTATCTGCCGCGCGAGGACGCCGAGGACTGGATCGTGCACGCCTACTTCGACCAGGACTCCACGCCCCGCGCCCTGTTCACCGGTGTGAAGGTCCGCTCGTGGCCGCCGCACGCGGGCATGACCGCGCACGCGTACGTCGTCGACAATCCGGAACTCGCGGACATCGCCGCGCGTTTCATCAAGCAGATCGGCTTCACCGGCATCATCGACCTCGACCTGCGCTTCGACCGGCGCGACGGACAGTACAAGCTGCTCGACTTCAATCCGCGGATGGGCGCCCAGTTCCGCCTGTTCGAGAGCGAGGCCGGCGTGGACGTCGTCCGCGCCATGCACCTGTCGCTGACCGGCCGCGACGTCCCGGAGGGGGAACAGCGGGCCGGGTATCGGTACGTGGTCGAGAACATCGACCTGCCGGCCCTGCTCGCCTACCGGCGCAGTGGCTATACGACCCCGCACGCCCCGGCCCGCGCGAGCGGCACGGAGCTGGCGTGGTGGGCGGCCGACGATCCGCGGCCGTTCTTCACGATGCTCGCCCGCTTCGTACGGCCAGGGGCGCGGCATCTCTACCAACTGTGGCGGACCAACCGCCGCGGCAGCGCATCCGGTTCACCCGCCTGAACCGCGGGGGCCGGACACACGAAGAATGTGACGCTGCTCCGTCCTGGGGAGGGACTTCGTGATCCATCCGGTTGCTGTCATCGGGGCGGGCCCCTACGGCCTGTCCACCGCCGCTCATCTGAGGGCGCGTGGCATCCCCGTCAGAGTCTTCGGCGAACCCATGGTGAGCTGGCGCTCGCACATGCCCGAAGGCATGATCCTGAAGTCCGTCCCGTCCGCGTCGAACATCGACGCTCCGCAGCGCGGTCACGACCTGGTCGACTACTGCGACGCGGCCGGCATCAAGCGTCTCGTCACCGACGAGGACCTGATCTCCGCCGAGGTGTTCGTCGCCTACGGGGACTGGTTCCAGCAGCAGTTGGTGCCCGACCTGGAGCGCGTCCGTGTCGTCTCCGTGGACCGGCACGGCCGGGCCGGGTTCGAGGTGAAGCTCGACTCGGGCGAGCAGTTCACGGCGCGGGCCGTGGTCGTCGCCACGGGCCTGTCCGGCCTGGAGCATCTGCCGCGCGAGCTCGCCGCGGCCGTGCCCGACGGACCCAGCCCCACGGGCCCGCTCTCGCACAGCGCCCAGCACCACGACCTGTCCCGGTTCGCGGGCAAGGAGCTGACCGTGGTCGGGGCGGGCCAGTCCGCCCTGGAGACGGCCGCGCTCGCGGCGGAGACCGGAGCGACCGTGAAGGTGGTGGCCCGCGGCCAGGGCCGGGTGCGGTTCGGCGCGCCGCCGTGGGACCAGCCGAAGTTCCGCCCGGAGACGCCGTTCGGCCGGGCCTGGTCGTTGTACGCGCTCTCGTACTACCCGCACCAGTACCGTCAACTGCCGCCACAGGCGCGGCACTTCCTCGTCAAGCGGGTGCTCGGACCGATGGGTGCGTGGTGGCTGCGCGAGCGGTTCGAGGGGAAGGTGACGGTGCGGAACGTCGCCGCCGTCGAGCGTGCCTCGGTCTCGGACGGGGCGCCCGTCCTGACCGTCCGCACACACGGCGGCCGCCGCCAGGAGCTGGCCTCGGACCATGTGATCGCGGCGACGGGATACCGCGTGGACCTGGCGGCGATGCCGTTCCTGGGGGACGGGCTGCGTACGCGGACAGCCGTCAGCCGGGGGACACCGCGGCTCGGCGCCGGCTACGTCTCGTCCGTCCCCGGGCTGTACTTCACGGGCATGCTCGGCGGGTCCTCGTACGGCCCGGTGATGCGTTTCGTGTGCGGCACGGTGTTCGCGTCACCGCGGCTGGCCCGGCACCTGGCGGGAGCACACGGCTGAGCCCGCCGCTCTCGCGGCCGCGCACGGGTGGGTTCTCCCGGTTCTCCATCCGTGCGCGGCCGCGAGGGCCGTATCCCCTGAACCTCTGTGGCCCCCTCTGCCCATGCGTCGCCTTCCGCAACTGTCGTTCGGCCGGATGCGTCACTGCCCATGCTGCGCCAGCGCATCACTGCCGCGACGGACGTCGAAATGGTGTTGTGGCAACGGGGGTTACTGGGATGGGCCATACGATTCCGGGCTGGCCGGACGACGTTCTGGATTTCATCGGGACCTTCCTCAAGGTCATGTGGGAGGTGCGTGGCTCAGCCGCCACGAGCGCGGGCAGTCCGGCACCGTCGTCGAGGCCGAGGAGGAGTGGTCCGAGACGGCACGGCACCTGCTGCTCGACGGCCGTACGCTGCGGCCGACCGCCGGGAGCCACTGCCCCGGTACGGACTTCCCCGACCCGATCGCGCTCGGCGACGGCACGTGGCTCACTGTCCAAGGGACGTGGTGCGACGGTGGCAGGTCACCGGCTCCTGACCTGAAAAGAGCACCGGTACGAGCGGGGCCCGGGGCGCCCCGGCGCCGCCTCCCGTGACGCAATACCACACCCGCACCACACGGCCGGTACTCGACGGCCCGCCCGGGCGGGCGGTCCGTATTCTTCGGATCATGGCCGCACCCGCATATGCCCTCATCGCCACGGACTTGGACGGAACGCTGCTCCGCGGCGACGACACGGTCTCCGACCGCACACGGGCCGCCCTCGCGAGAGCCGCCGCGGCCGGTGCCCGGCACATCGTGGTGACGGGCCGTCCCGCGCCGCGCGTCAAGGCGCTCCTCGACGGCCTGGGCGGCTCCGACGGACTCGCCGTGTGCGCGCAGGGGGCGCAGTTGTACGACGCCGTGAACGACCGGCTGGTGTGGTCGCTGACGCTGGAGCGGGAGCTGGCCGAGCAGGCGCTCGGGAAGATCGAGGCGGAGATCGGGCAGGTGTACGCGGCCGTCGACCAGGACGGCGTCCACGGCCGCACGCTCATCGAGCCGCAGTACCTGATGCCGCACCCCACGCTTCCGGCCGTCCGGGTCGACCGCCGCGCCGACCTGTGGGCGGAGCCCATCAGCAAGGTGTTGCTGCGTCACCCGGAGCTGAGCGACGACGAGTTGGCGGCCGTGGCCCGTGCCGCGGTCGGCCCGCTGGCGTCCGTCACCATGTCGGGCCCCGGCACGGTCGAACTCCAGCCGTTCGGCGTGACGAAGGCGACGGGCCTGAGCCTGGCGGCCGAGCGGATCGGCGTCGGGGCCGCCGACACCGTCGCCTTCGGTGACATGCCGAACGATGTGCCGATGTTCGGTTGGGCGGCCCACGGGGTGGCCATGGCGAACGCGCATCCCGAACTCAAGGCCGTGGCCGCGGAGGTGACGTCGTCGAACGAGGACGACGGGGTGGCCGCGGTGCTGGAGCGGCTGTACGGGCGGGAGCCCGTGTCATAGCCGCGGCCGGGCGAGGCTCAACCCGCCGTCCGCGGAATCCGTTCCTCCCACGTCCGGTGGAACACCACCTCGCCCCTGTCCCGGCACACCACCTCACTCGACGTGACGAACTCCATTTCCGTGCAAGCGATTTCGGACCGGGTCTGCACCGTCGCGTCCCACCCGATCTCCGGCCGGTGCAGCCGGATCGACCAGTCCGAGCGGGTGCGGGCCGACAGCGGGTCGTCCTCCTCGATGACGTACGTCTCCACGGCGTCCTCGGTGAATTCGAGGCCGTCGGGGTACACCCGCGTACCGCCGTACCGCGGGTCGACCTCCAGGCGCCATTCGCCCTTGGCGACATCGCGTACGACCAGCCGCTCGGGCCGCTGCTCGTCGAGCGAGGCCGGGTAGACGACCCCGAGCGGCTCCGACTGCTCGGGGTCGCCGAAGGAGATCGTCCCGCCCGATGCGGCGGAGCGCACCGGCAGTTCGAGCGAGCTGCCTACCGGGTCGAGGGTGAAACCGGACGCCGAGCCCGGCTGGGGCCAGATCCAGGGCCAGTACGTCGAGGAGACCGCGAGGCGGATGCGGTGCCCGGCGGGGAAGACGTGGCCGATGCCGTTCAGGTCGAACGTGACGTCCTCGGTCGTGCCCGGCACCCAGGGCAGCGACGCCGCCCGGCCGTGCCGCGACGACAGGTTGAGCACGCCGCGGGTGACCAGCGTGGAGGAGCCGTCCGGCGCGACATCGCAGAGGCGGGCCACGACCTGGCCGCGCGGCACCCCGAGGGTGATCCGCGCCGTCACGCGCGGCCGTCCCAACACCCGGGTGTCCGAGGGCACTTCGAACTCGAAGCAGGACGACTTCGCGTCCTCGTCCCGCTGGTCGGGCGGCAGGTCCGCGTCGTTGCCGAACGGGAAGAAGCGGCCCGCGTCGAGGCCCGTCTGCTGCGGGGAGCGGACCAGGACGGGGCTGCCCTGGAGCGCGTAGGAGACGGGGGAGACGTTCGGCGAGGGCCAGGAGGGGTCGCCGACCCAGCGTCCTGGCAGCTCCGCGTAGACCGTCGCCGGCGGGTGCGAGTCGCTGATCCAGGAGCGGAGCTTGGGCTCGGACATCACCCCCGTGGTGTCGTCGCCCTTGAGCCAGTGGTCCCACCAGCGCAGCGTCTCCTGGAGGAAGCCGATGGCCGGGCCCGGCGGCAGGCCGCGGTCCGGGTACTGGTGCGACCACGGCCCGATGAGGCCGCGCACCTGCTCGTCGGGGAGGGCCTCCACGAGGCGGAGCACGGTGTCGCGGTACGGGTCGTGCCAGCCGCCGACCGCGAGGACGCCGGCCTTGATCGCCGAGTAGTCCTCGCAGACGCTGCCGTGGCGCCAGTACTCGTCGCGCGTCTGGTGTTTCAGCCAGGTGTGGATGAACGGGTCGACGGCCTCCAGGCGGTCGACCCACATGTCGCGCCAGCCCTCGCCGACGTAGGCCGGGTCCGGCGGGCGCGACACGAAGGCGAGCATCGTCGCCGCCCACGCGTGCATGTCCACGGCGAGGACGGAACCACCCATGTAGTGCACGTCGTTGTCATAGCGGTCGTCCGTGGAGCAGACGGTGACGATCGCCTTGAGCGGCTCGGGCGCGAGGGCCGCGATCTGCAGGGAGTTGAAGCCGCCCCAGGAGATGCCGAACATGCCGACCTTGCCGCTCGACCAGGGCTGCGCGGCGAGCCAGTTGACGACCTCGACGCCGTCGGCGAGTTCCTGCGCGTCGTACTCGTCGCCGGGCATGCCCTCGGAGTTGCCGTGTCCGCGCACGTCGACACGGACGGAGGCGTAGCCGTGCCCGGCGTACCAGGGGTGGCGCTGCCAGTCGCGCGGCGCCGTCCAGTCGGAGAGGCGGTACGGAAGGTATTCGAGGAGGACGGGCACCGGCTCGTCGGTCACCGGGCGCCAGACGCGCGCGAAGAGCGTCGTCCCGTCCGAGAGGGGTACGCGGATGTCCTCGCGGGTCGTCCCGTAGGGGAATGTCGTCTGGATCTTCGGAGTGCTCATGGGAAAACCTCGATGGCCTCGGCCTCAGTGAACGGGGTGCATGGTGCGGCGCAGCCAAGGCGCCAGGGCGATCACGGCGATGCCGACGGCGACGGCGATGGCGCCGTTGACGCCGAAGTACGCGGAGTTGGAGACCTCGCCGTAGAGCTTCACGGTCTGTGCCTGGATGCCGTTGGCGAGGGCGAGCGACAGGAACCAGAGCGACATGGTCTGGCTGGCGAAGGCCTGGGGGGCGAGCTTGGTCGTCGCCGACATGCCCGAGGTCTCCACGAGGATGTCGCCGAGCCCGAGCAGCAGGTACGAGCCGACGATCCACCAGACCGCCATCTTGTACGTGTCGTCGCTGTGGCCCGAGGTCGGCAGGACCATGAGCAGGAACGACAGGCCGCCCAGGATCACGCCGAACGCGATCTTGTTGGAGGCGTGCGGCTGGCGCGGGCCCATCCGCGCCCACACGCCCGCCACCACGGGCGCCAGGGCGACCTCGAAGGCGCCCAGCGCGGAGGCGTACCAGCTGGCCGGGAAGTGCAGGCCGAAAATGGTCGTCTCGGCGTTGGTCGAGGCCAGCAGGATCATCGTCGAGTAGGCCTGGAAGAGGATGAAGTTGAAGGCGACCGACCCGACGAACAGCACCAGGTAGGGGCGCAGGTGGCCGCGCTCCTCGGGCGTGACGCGCGGGCTGCGGAACATCACGGTGAAGTACACGATCGGCGCGATCACCGAGATGACCGTGAGGCAGTCGACGAAGCGGTCCATGGTCAGCCAGCCGACCGCGGACAGGAGCACGGCGAGCGCGGCCACCACGACGGCGCCGACGATGATCGTCCGCACCGCGCGGCGCATCCCCTCGGGCGCCAGCGCGTACTCGGCGGCGTTCTTGCGTCCGGCCAGGTGACGCCGGCCGGCGACGTACTGGATCAGACCGAGGGTCATGCCGATCGCGGCCGCGGAGAAGCCCCAGTGCCAGCCCTTGTGGTCGCCGAGCCAGCCGGTGATCAGCGGTCCGGCGAACGCGCCGATGTTGATGCCCATGTAGTACAGCGCGAAGCCGGCGTCGCGCCGCTCGTCGTCGGTGCGGTAGAGCTTGCCGACCATGGAGGCCACGTTCGGTTTGAGCAGCCCGGTACCGGCGCTGATCAGGCCGAGGCCGACCCACGTCATCGTCGGCGTGGGCACCGCCATCGAGTAGTGGCCGCAGGCGATGAGGATGCCGCCCCACAGGACGGCGCGGTACGAGCCGAGGATCCGGTCGGCGAGCCAGCCGCCCGCGACGGAGACCAGGTAGACGAGGGTTCCGTACGCGGCCGAGACCGATGCCGCCGTGCCGGGGTCCATGCCCATGCCGCCATGTGCGACGGTGTCGGCGAAGAACAGCACGAGAATGGCCTGCATGCCCAGGAACGAGAAGCGTTCCCAGACCTCCAGGCCCGACAGTGTGAGCAGCCCGCGTGGCTGCCCGAAGAAGGCCGTGTCGTCGCCCGGCGGCGGCTCGGCCGCGGGCTCGGGGTCGGTAGTGGTGCGGGACAAAGCGTGTACTCCCGGTCGTATGGGCTGATCAGCAACATACCGGGGGCGTCACCGGGCCGCCTGGTCTGGGCTGTCCGGGCAGGCGCCCCCTGTGATCGAAACGCGACCGGATACGCTGACTTGAGTGATGGCAGCGACACATCGACAAACCGGGTCGACGACCAAATGATCGGCCGAATCATCGACCGAGTTCGCCATGTGAGCGTCGTGTTCGTCAGCAGACAGGAGAACCTCTCGTGACCGTCGTCGGGACTTTCGGTCTTAGCGTTCGGGACCAGGCTCTCGAAGCCGATGTCCAGGCTGGTTTGGTGGCTGTCGAGGAGGGACTGCTCGAAGCGACCAAGAGCGAGGTCCCCTTCATCACGGAGGCCGCCCAGCATCTGGTCCGGGCCGGCGGCAAACGCTTCAGGCCACTGCTCGTGACGCTCGCCGCCCAGTTCGGCGACCCGTACGCGCCGGGCATCGTGCCCTCAGCCGTCGTCGTCGAGCTCACCCACCTCGCGACGCTCTACCACGACGACGTGATGGACGAGGCCGACGTGCGGCGCGGCGTGGAGAGCGCCAACCAGCACTGGGGCAACTCCGTCGCGGTCCTCACCGGGGACTTCCTCTTCGCCCGCGCCTCGCACATCCTGGCCGACCTCGGCCCGGACGCCGTCCGCATCCAGGCGGAGGCGTTCGAGCGCCTCGTCACCGGCCAGATCCTGGAGACCGCGGGCCCGGCCGACGGGCGCGACCCCGTCGACCACTACCTGGACGTGCTCAGCGGCAAGACCGGCTCCCTCATCGCGGTGGCCTGCCGCTTCGGCGCGATGATGTCCGGCGCCGACGAGACGGTCGTCGACGTCCTCACCCAGTACGGGGAGCGGCTCGGCGTCGCCTTCCAGCTCGCCGACGACGTGCTCGACATCGCCTCCGACTCGCACGAGTCGGGCAAGACCCCGGGCACCGACCTGCGCGAGGGCATCCCCACGCTGCCGGTGCTGCGGCTGCGCGAGCGCGCCGAGCTCCTCGGGCTGCCCGAGGACCAGGCCCTGGTCGAGCTGCTCGACTCCGACCTCGCGGACGACGACCGGCTCACCGAGGCGGTCTCCCTGCTGCGCGCCCACCCCGCGCTGGAGCAGGCCCGCCGCGACACGGTCCGGTACGCCGAGGAGGCCCGCTCCGCCCTCGCCCCCCTCCCGGAGTGCGAGGCGAAGGCGGCTCTGGTGGAGCTCTGCGACGCGGTGGTGCACCGGGCGGGCTGACCCGCCCGGGCCGCCCCCCGGCCCTGCGAAACCGGTCAGATTCTCATTGGCGGGCTTGGTGCGCCTCGCACGCGCCGCTTGCTGCCACCCTGGGAGACGGAGCGGACCCGCTTCTCCCGCTCCGTACCGCCATGCGCGTGGCACCAGTTCGCTCAACCCGGAAGCCGACGCAGGGGGCGTCGGCTCGACAGGGGGGAACCGACCATGGGTACACGGATCCTGCTGGCCGCGGGGAGTATCGGCGCGGCAGCCTTCACCGCGGCGGCGCTGACCGTTCCCGCGGCCGTCGCGGATCGCGGCCGGCCCGACGGCGGCGCGCCGGAGACCGTTCTCGCGGCGCGTCTCCACGGGGCCGACGAGGTCCCGGTCAAGGGCGGCCCCGCCGTCGGCGACATGGACGGCTCGGCCGTGGAGTACGTACAGATCCAGGGGGACAAGGTGTCCGTCACCGCGAAGTGGCACCGCGTCGGCAAGCCGGTCATGCTGCACATCCACGAGGGCGCCGAGGGCGTCAACGGGGGCATCAAGGTCGACTTCACCAAGCTCCTCGGCAAGGCCGACCGGGACGGCGTCTCGGGCACCGTCACCGTCCGGGACCGGGCCCTGCTGCACCGGATCGTCGCCGATCCGGCCGGCTTCTACGCCAATCTGCACACGGCCGAATTCCCGGGCGGAGCCGTCCGGGGCCAGCTTTACCGGGCGGACTGACCCTCCGCGCGTCACCGGCGACGCCTTCCCCGGCACCCTTACGGGTCGGGGAAGGCGTCGCCGCGTCATGTCATCCCGTAGGTGTACGCGGAGTTGATCCTGGGGTCTGACGCTTCCCTGTGGCCGGTTTGGTCAGATTGAGTACACCACTCCTGACCAATTCGGGTGAGAATGGCGGCTTGGGGTGGACGAGCAACCGACAGACAGACGACGAGTGCACAGGACGGTAAGCCGCCGCCGAACACGGAGGTAGGGCAACAGCATGGCACCGTACGAATCCGAAGACAGCCAGGGCTCCGGGCGCCGCAAGGTGGCCCGTTACGCGGTCCCCGTGGCCGTGGTGGGGGTGGCCGCCGCGACGATCGGGCTCGTCCCGGCGCTCGCCGACTCGGGCGACCCGGATCTCCCGCAGATCACCGCCCAGCAGCTCATCGAGAAGATCGCCAAATCGGACACCGAGCAGCTGTCCGGCACCGTGAAGATCCACACCGATCTGGGCCTGCCGTCGCTCGGCGGCGCGGCCTCCGGCCTCACCGGCGGCGACAAGGGCTCCTCCTCGGCCGACCCGCAGGCGAAGCTGGCCGAGCTCGCCACCGGCACGCACACGCTGCGCGTCGCGGCGGACGGCCAGGACCGGCAGAAGCTGTCGGTTCTGGACGACGCGTCCGAATACAGCCTGATCCACAACGGCGCGGACGTGTGGGCGTACGACAGCAGGTCGGACGAGGCGTACCACGCGAAGGACGCCCGGACCGCGTCCGGCGACCGTGCGAAGAAGCACGCGACCGAGGTGCCGGCCACGCCGAAGCAGCTCACGGACGAGATCCTCAAGGCGTCCGGCGACACCACGTCGTTCACCGTGGACGGCACGGCGCAGGTCGCGGGCCGCGACGCCTACCGGCTGCAGATCAAGCCCAAGCAGTCCGGTTCGACGGTCGGCGCGGTCACGGTCTCCGTGGACGCGAAGACGGGTACGCCGCTGAAGTTCACGCTGACCCCGGCGAGCGGCGGCGCGGCCGTCGTCGACGCGGGCTTCACCAAGGTCGACTTCGGCAAGCCGGCCGCGTCCACCTTCGACTTCAAGCCGTCGAAGGGCACCAAGGTCACCGAGGCCGACAAGCAGTCCGGGCAGGGCCGCGACCGGGCGGAGAAGGCACCGAAGGGCGCCGCCGGCCTGGACGGGCTGAACGTGATCGGCGAGGGCTGGACCTCGGTCGCCGAACTGAAACTGCCGGGTGACTCCGGCGCCGCGGGCCTGGCGTCGGGCTCCGCGTCGAGCGAGATGCCGGCCGACGCGCAGAAGTTCCTCGACTCCCTGGGCTCCAAGGTGACGGGGAAGTTCGGCTCGGGCACCGTGTACTCGACCCGCCTGGTGAACGTACTGATCACCCAGGACGGGAAGGTGTACGCGGGCGCGGTCACCAAGGACGCACTGGTGAAGGCGGCCGACGCGGGCTGACGGACCGGTGGACGGTGGCGAGGGGGCGGTGCGCACCGCCCCCTCGCCATCCTTGATGAGGGAGGGACATGGCGCCGGTCATCGAGACCCGGGAGCTCACCAAGCGGTACCGCGGCGGTCAGCCGGCCGTCGACCGGCTGAGTCTGACCGTCCCGGAAGGCGCCGTCTTCGGCTTCCTCGGGCCGAACGGTTCGGGCAAGACCACCACCATCCGCATGCTGATGGGCCTGATCGAACCGACCGCGGGCACCGCCCAGGTCCTCGGCCGCCCGATGCCCCGCGCCACCCGCGCCGTCCTGCCGCACGTCGGCGCGCTCATCGAGGGCCCGGCCCTGTACGGGTTCCTGAACGGCCGTGACAACCTGCTCCGTTACGACGCCGCGGACCCGACCGCCGACCCGCGCACCCGTAAGGCGCGGGTCGCGGAGGCCCTGGACCGGGTGGGCCTGACGGCCGCGGCGGCCAAGAAGGCGAAGGCGTACTCGCTCGGCATGAAACAACGCCTGGGTCTGGCAGCGGCCCTGCTCCAGCCGCGCCGCCTGCTGGTCCTGGACGAGCCGACGAACGGCCTGGACCCCCAAGGCATGAGAGAAATCAGAACGCTCGTACGGGAGTTGGCCTCCGACGGCACCACCATCTTCCTCTCCTCCCACCTCCTCGACGAGATCGAGCAGGTCTGTACGCACGCCGCAGTCATGACGCAGGGCCGCCTGATCACCCAGGGCCCGGTGGCCGAACTGGCCGCGGGCGCCAAGGGAAACCTGACCGTCACCACCCCCGACCCGGCCGACGCGGCCCGCGTGCTCAAGGAGCACGGCATCACCGTCGTGGAGACGACCGACGACCGCGTCACCGCCGAACCACCGTCCCCCGGAACGGACTTGGCGGATCTGAACACAGCACTGGTCACCGCGGGCGTACGCGTCCGCGGCTTCGGCGTGGAACGGGCGTCACTGGAGGACGCGTTCGTCGCCCTGACCGGAGAGGGCTTCGATGTCGCAGGCTGAAGCGGCCCGCACCGCGCCGCGGGTGAACCCGCTGTGGACGTTCGGCCTGCTGCGCAGCGAGCTGTTCACGACGTTCCGACGCTGGCGCACACTGGCGCTGCTCGCGGTCCTCGCGGGCGTCCCGATCCTGATCGGCGCGGCGGTGAGGATCGAGACGGGTGACGGCTCATCGCTCGGCGGGGGAGGCCCCGAGGGCGGCGGCGGCCCGGCGTTCATCGCGCAGATCACGAACAACGGCCTGTTCCTCGTCTTCACCGCTCTGGCGGCGACGCTCCCGTTCTTCCTCCCCATGGCGGTCGGCGTCATCGCGGGCGACGCGGTGGCCGGCGAGGCGAGCGCGGGGACGCTGCGCTACCTCCTCGTCGCCCCGGCCGGCCGCGGCCGCCTCCTGCTCACCAAGTACGCGACGACGATGGCGTTCTGCGTCGTGGCGACGCTGGTCGTGGCCGTCTCGGCGCTGATCACCGGAGCGATCCTCTTCCCGCTCGGCGATGTGGTCACCATCTCCGGTACGCGGATCGGCTTCGGCGAGGGCCTGTGGCGCGCGTTCCTCATCGCTCTCGCAGTGGCCGCGTCCCTCATCGGCATCGCCGCCCTGGGCCTCTTCGTCTCCACCCTCACCAACAGCGGCATCGCGGCGATGGCGACCACGGTGGGCCTGCTGATCACGATCCAGATCCTCGACCAGATCCCCCAACTGCACGCACTGCAGCCGTACTTCTTCTCCCATTACTGGCTGTCCTTCGCCGACCTGATGCGCGACCCGGTCTACTGGGACGACCTGACCAAGAACTTCGAACTCCAGGCGCTGTACGCGGCGGTGTTCGGCTCGGCGGCCTGGGCCCGCTTCACGGCGAAGGACGTCACCGCGTAACTACCCCTGCGCGTACGGGAACGAGGCGAGCGGGGCCTCCTGCGCGAAGAACGTCTTGGCGCGGGCCGAGGCCGCCACGTCCTTGTGCACGTCGCCGGGCTTGCTGCCGTTGCCGAGGAGCACGCCGCCGAAGCGCATGCCCATGTACGCGGCCGAGTTGCGCAAGGTGCCGACCAGCGGCTCCGCGACGACCTCCTCCTCGTGCGCGAGGGCGGTGACGCCCCACAGGGTGCGCCCGGCGAGGGTGGCCTTGAAGTCGAGGCCCGGGGTGCGCAGCCAGCCGGACCAGTAGTCCAGGTAGCGCTTGGTGGAGGCGGAGACCGAGTACCAGTACAGCGGCGACGCGATGACGATGTCGGTGGCGGCGAGGGTGGCGTCGAGCAGCAGCGCGACGTCATCACCCTTCGGGCGCACGTGGTCGCTGTCGTGCCGCAGATCCTCGAAATCGGGAAGCGGATGCGCGGCCAGGTCGATCCAGCGCTGCCCGACGCCGGGCGGCAGCTGCTCGGCGGCCCTGCGCGCGAGGATCTCGGTGTTGCCGTCGGCCCGGCTGCTGCCGAGCACGAACAGGAATTCGCGGTGGGTCATGGCTCCCCCTGGGACGCGGACACGACTTACTTGCGCATGCAGTATATGCACACGCAAGTAAATCGCGACAGGGGAAGCCGGACTCGCCGCGGCGCGGGACTACCCGGCGAGCTCCCACACGGCGTGGGCGACGGCGTCACTGTTGTGATCGAGAGCGGTGCTGTCGATGTTCGTGGCCGTGTCGCAGGACGAGTGGTAGCAGGCGTCGAACCGCTTGCCCGCCGTGCCGCCCCACTTCTGGGCCTGAGCGCTGGTCTTCGTGTAGTCGGCGCCGCTGAACAGCCCGCCGACCGGGATGCCCGCGCTCTTGAACGGGGCGTGGTCCGAGCGGCCGTCGCCCTCGGTCTCGATCTCGGTGGGAATGCCCAGACCGGCGTAGAAGTCCTTGAAGACCTTCTCCAGGGCGGGATCGTCGTCGTACACGAAGTAGCCGGGGTTGGGCGACCCGACCATGTCGAAGTTCAAGTAACCGGAGATTCTCGACCGGTCGGCGACAGCAAGGGAGTTGACGTAGTTCCGCGAGCCGACCATGCCGAGCTCCTCGGCGCCCCACCAGGCGAACCGCAGATGCTTCGTCGGCTTGAACTGGGTGCGCGAGACGGCGAGCGCGGTCTCCAGGATCGCGGCGGACCCGGACCCGTTGTCGTTGATACCGGGGCCCGCGGTGACGCTGTCGAGGTGGGCGCCGGCCATGACGACCTGGTTCGTGTCGCCGCCGGGCCAGTCGGCGACCAGGTTGTATCCGGTACGCCCGCCGGACGTGAACTGCTTGACAGAGGTGGTGAACCCGGCCGCGTCCAGCTTCCCCTTCACGTAGTCGAGGGAGGCCTTGTAGCCCGGGCGGCCGTGGGCGCGGTTGCCTCCGTTGGCCGTGGCGATGGACTGGAACTGGGTGAGATGGGCCTTGACCGAGGCCACGGGTATGTCGGGCGCCGCGGCGGCCTCCGGCGCCGCGCCGACCGGGGCGGCGACAGCGGTGACGAGGGTGGCGGCGGTGAGCAGAGACGCGGCTGCGAGCCGCACGCGTATGGGGTGCAGGGGCATGTGGGGGGCTCCTGGTTCCTGGGTGTGTACGGGGATTTGAGGTGGCCCGATGGTCCTGGTGAGCCGAGGCCCGGTCAAGGGCGTATTTCGGTCACCCGTGTTCGAATTCCGGGCGGCTTGGTCCTGAGGTCGCACGACGGAATCCGCCGAACCAGCGGACGTGACCGGAACGGGTCTCGGCGAGGCGTGATTTCACGGCCCCCGGCGCTAGCGGGGCGGCAGCCGACGGGGGATCGGCCTCGGCCGGGAGCCGGCCTTCCTGCGGGCCGGATTTCACGGTGCCCGGCGCTGGGGTGCCGCCTTGCCCACCCTGCCGCCCAAGGCGGCAGATTGCCCAAGTCGGTTAAGGCGAGGGCAGGTTGCCCAGGGCGGGGCGGGCGGCGAGGCGACGAGGGCAGCGACGGGCGGCGACCCGGCCGGCGGGGCGGCGAACCCGCTGGCGGAGGCGGCGACAGCCGACGGCGCCGCACCCAACCAGACGCCCCCCGCACTCGCGGTCGCAATGCGACGGCGCTGCACCCCAACCAGACGCCCCACGCACTCGTGGTCGCAATGCGACGGCGCTGCACCCCAACCAGACGCCCCACGCACTCGCGGCCGCAATACGACGGGAGGGGACGTGGCGGGGTGCCCCCGCAGGACACCGCGGGAACTCCGCGCCGGATGACGCGCCTACGGCGTACAAGAGACGACGACACCGATCCGGCCGAGGAGGTACCCCGTCACGGCCCCGCCCCACGACGCAACAGGGCGAGGCGCGGCTGCAGAACTCCGCGCCGGGCGACCCACACGACGGGGCGTGGCGTGGCGGGACCCCGGTCCACCCACGCGACGGGGCGTGGCGTGGCGGGACCCCGGTCCACCCGCGCGACGGGGCGTGGCGTGGCGGAGCCCCGGTCCACCCGCGCGACGGGGCGGACCGGTGGATCGCCGGGTTTTACACAGCCGACTCCCGCTGAACGGGCGGAGCGTCGTCCCGAACCCCGGCAGCGGCGACCTCCGCCCGGATCAACGCCATCCGCCCGGCCCGAGCGGAGCGCAACGCATCCCAGGTCAGCAGGACAAGCGCCAGCCACACCAGCCCGAACCCGGCCCACCGCTCAGCCGGCATCGCCTCATGGAAGTAGACGATCCCGAGCAGGAACTGAAAGACGGGCGCGAGGTACTGCAGCAGCCCGAGAGTCGAAAGCGGCACCCGGATCGCGGCAGCCCCGAAGCACACGAGCGGCACGGCGGTGACAAGCCCGGTCGAGGCCAGCAGCACCGCGTGCCCGGCTCCCTCGGAGGCGAACGTGGACCGCCCCTGCGAACCGAGCCACAGCAGATACGCGAGCGCGGGCAGGAACTGGATGGCGGTCTCGGCGGCGAGCGACTCGAGCCCCCCGAGGTTCACCTTCTTCTTCACGAGCCCGTACGTGCCGAAGGAGAACGCGAGCACGAGCGAGATCCAGGGCGGCTGGCCATACCCGATGGCCAGCACGAGAACGGCGAGGAGTCCGACTCCGACGGCAGTCCACTGCGCGGGCCGCAGCCGTTCCTTGAGCAGCAGCACGCCGAGCGCGATGGAGACCAGGGGGTTGATGAAGTACCCCAGGGAGGCCTCGACCACATGCCCGGAGTTCACGGACCAGATGTAGACGCCCCAGTTGACGGTGATGACGGCGGCGCCGACGGCGACGAGCCCGAGCCGCTTGGGCTGCCGCAACAGCTCCCGCGCCCAGCCCCATTTGCGTACGAAGAGCATGGCGACGCCGACGAAGGCCAGCGACCACACCATCCGGTGGGCCAGGATCTCCACGGACCCGGCGGGCTTGAGCAGCGGCCAGAAGAGGGGCACGAGCCCCCACATCCCGTACGCCGCGAAACCGTTGAGAAGCCCTGTGCGCCCCTCGCTGCCCCGCCCCGACCCGCCGCCTGCCGCCCCGTCCTGCACGGACCCTCCTCATGACACCCGGCAGCCCCGCGGCGGCCATCAAGCAAGGTAGCGCCGAGGGGCGGTGCGTGTCATGCCCGTATCGCCATACGGTCCTGACGTCGGACCGGGCTACTTCAGGGCGTCGGCGACGGCGTCGGCGAGCGGCGTGGTGGGGCGCCCGATGAGGCGGGCGAGGTCCCCGTTCCGCCGGGCGAGGAGACCCTGCCCGATGGCGGTGTCGACGCCCACGAGGATGTCGGCGAACGGGGCGGGCAGCCCGGCGCCGAGCAGCACTTCCCGGTTCTCCTCGGGCGTGACGGCCCGGTAGACGATGTCCTTGCCGGACTGCTTCGCCACCTCGGCGGCGTACTCGGCGAGCGACCAGGCGACGTCGCCGCTCAGCTCGTAGGCCACGCTCTCGTGACCCTCGCCGGTCAGTACGGCGACGGCGGCCGCGGCGTAGTCGGCGCGGGAGGCGGAGGCGACCCGGCCCTCGCCCGCGGAGGCGAGAACGGCGCCGTGCTCCAGGACCGGGGCCAGGTTCCCGGTGTAGTTCTCGTGGTACCAGCCGTTGCGCAGGAACGTGTAGGGCAGCCCGGAGTCGAGGATCGCCTGCTCGGTGACCTTGTGTTCGTCGGCGAGGGCGAAGTCGGCGTCCGGGCCGCCGAGCACGCCGGTATAGGCGAGCGAGGCCACGCCCGCGGCCTTCGCGGCGTCGATCACGGCCTGGTGCTGCGGTACGCGCTGCCCGACCTCGCTGCCGGAGATCAGCAGCACCTTGTCGCCGGAGCGGAAGGCGCCGGTCAGCGTCTCGGGGGCGCTGTAGTCGGCGATGCGCAGCTCGACGCCGCGGGCGGAGAGGCCGGCGGCCTTCTCCTTGTCGCGTACGACGGCGGCGATCTCCCCGGCCGGCACGCCCGCGGCGAGCAGCCCTTCGACGACGAGACGGCCGAGGTGTCCGGTGGCTCCGGTGATGACGAGGCTCATGACGGAATTCTCCTTGGGTGGGTGGTTCTTCCCCACCGTAAAGGCAGCGCTGTGGATTAGAAAGTACCCACTTTGAAGTAAGGTACTGTCGCGCGAGTAAGTAAGCGAATGAGCAGTGGACGAAGCACTCGACCGCACTCGACCGCACTCGACCGCACTCGACCAAGCACACGACCAAGCACACGCCCGCGAAGGAGAGCCAAGATGACCAAGGTGCGGGAGTGGACGATGCCGGCCGGCGAGGGCATCTGCCCGCAGCGCCTGGTCCTCGAGCACGTCACGAGCCGCTGGGGTGTCCTGGTGCTGCTCGCTCTGGAGGAGCGCTCGTTCCGGTTCAGCGAGCTGCGCCGGGAGATCGGCGGGGTCAGCGAGAAGATGCTCACGCAGACGCTGCAGACCCTGGAGCGCGACGGCATGGTGCATCGCGACGCCAAACCGGTGATCCCGCCGCGCGTCGACTACTCGCTCACCGGTCTCGGCCGGGAGGCGGCGGCCCAGGTGCGCGCGCTCGCTGAGTGGACGGAGCGGCGGATGGCCGACGTGGCCGAGGCGCGAGAGAGGTACGACGAGGTCCGGGCGGCCAGGTCGTCCGCCTGACGTAACTGGCCGCCCTGGCAAGGGATTCAGGCCATGGAGGGCCGTTCGGCCCGGCATGCCCACGGCACACGGGGGCACACACCCGGTAGGGCGTCGGTATACACCAAACCCGCCATCCACCTGTGCGCCCCCTGTCCGCCTCCCGCGCCGCCCGGCCCGGCTCGGCACCCTGGAGGTGGAATGCTCCGCCCGCTGCGCCGACCGGGGGGTCTCTTCGCCATGGCCACACTGACATCGCCCCTGCGCGGGATGGGCTCCCGCCTGCGCGCCGGATTCGGCCGCCGTCGCCGCCGGGACGAACTCCTGGAGCGGCTCGTCGAGGAAATGAGCCGGGCGAACGTACTCCGTCAACACTCCTTGTTTCTCGACCAGTTGGACCGCGCGATCGACGATCCGGACCTGGCGGCGGCGCTGAGCACGCTGCCGGATCTGTCGGACCGGGAGCGGCGGCTGATGCTGTGGGTGAACCGGGAGTACGCCGTGCTGCTGCTCGCGCACCGGGTGGGCGCGTTCTGCTGGGACGAACTCATCGGCCATCTGCGCGTCCTGTGCCGCAACGAGATCTTCCAGCTGTACTGGACGCGCACAGTGGATCACCGGCGCAGCCTCGCCCCCGACACGCTGGACGCACGGGTCAGAGACGCGCTGAACAGCATCATCGAGGAACTGGCCACCGACCCCGAGGAATGGTGGGTCGTAGGCCCGGACACATCTGCGGACTGACCGGGTGCGCCGGGGATGTCCGCTCGAACCGGTGAACGTCCGCAGTGTCCGACAGACCGGGAAAGGTCGTACTACGGACATGTTGCGGCGTTCGGCTGTCGGGAGGGGCGGAGCGGCAGAAGGATGGGGAGGTTCTTTCCCCTCTGCCGTTTGGCCCAGCAGCGTTTTGCGGTGCGTGACCGGGTCGGGAAAGGTCAGCACCCAGTTGTCGCCCAGGCCGGAGGATTCCCCAAGTGAAGATCGTTCGTCGTATGGGCGACGCGCCACGTCTGAGGGGCTGCGGTTCGGGCGAGACCTGCCCGGACATTTTCGAGCTGAGCGACAGCAACTTCGCGGTCGTGGGCACCGATGCGACCGACTCCCTCCGGGGGCGGCTTCCGCAGGGCGTGACGCTCGATCCCGGCGAGCGCGTGGTGGTGATCACCCGCGCGACCATGGTCAGCGCGAAGCGCGACCTTCCGGACGCCTGACAGGACCCGGAACCAAGGGCGACCACCATGGGCAGGGCCCGGATGCGACCGCGCATCCGGGCCCTGCCCATGTCCGAGTCCGGGACCGACGTCAGCCGACGACGGTCCAGGTGTCGCCGCCGGCGAGAAGCGCGGCGAGGTCGCCCTTGCCGTTCTGTTCGATGGCGGTGTCGAGCTGGTCGGCCATCTGGGTGTCGTAGACGGGCCGTTCGACGTTGCGGAGCACACCGATGGGGGTGTGGTGCAGGGTGTCGGGGTTGGCGAGGCGGGACAGCGCGAAGGCCGTGGTCGGGGACGCGGCGTGCGCGTCGTGGACCAGGATCTGGTCCCGGTTCTCGTCGGTGACGGGGACGATGGCCAGGTCCCCGGTCCGCGCATCCCGTACGACGCCCTTGGAGTCGTCGGCGCCGAAGGTGATGGGCCGGCCGTGTTCCAGGCGGATGACGGCTTCCTCGGCCTGCTGCTTGTCCTTCAGCACTTCGAAGGCGCCGTCGTTGAAGATGTTGCAGTTCTGGTAGATCTCGACCAGCGCGGTGCCGGGGTGGTCGGCGGCCTGGCGCAGGACCTCGGTGAGGTGCTTGCGGTCGGAGTCGACGGTGCGGGCCACGAAGGAGGCCTCGGCGCCGATGGCCAGCGACACCGGGTTGAAGGGGGCGTCCAGGGAGCCCATCGGCGTCGACTTGGTGATCTTGCCGACCTCGGAGGTCGGCGAGTACTGGCCCTTGGTCAGGCCATAGATCCGGTTGTTGAAGAGGAGGATCTTGAGGTTGACGTTGCGGCGCAGGGCGTGGATGAGGTGGTTGCCGCCGATGGACAGGGCGTCGCCGTCGCCGGTGACGACCCACACGGACAGGTCGCGGCGGGAGGAGGCGAGGCCGGTGGCGATGGCGGGAGCGCGGCCATGGATGGAGTGCATCCCGTACGTGTTCATGTAGTACGGGAAGCGGGAGGAGCAGCCGATGCCGGAGACGAAGACGATGTTCTCTTTGGCCAGGCCGAGTTCGGGCATGAAGCCCTGAACGGCGGCGAGGACCGCGTAGTCACCGCAGCCGGGGCACCAGCGCACTTCCTGATCGGACTTGAAGTCCTTCATGGACTGCTTGGCCTCGGCCTTGGGGACCAGTGAGAGAAGCGTCTCGGTGCCGCCTCCGGTCCCTTCCGTGGACTCCCTGGTCTGCGTATCAGCCATCGATGGCCTCCTTGAGAGCCGTGGCGAGCTGCTCAGCCTTGAACGGCATTCCGTTGACCTGGTTGTAACTGTGGGCGTCCACCAGGTACTTGGCCCGGATGAGGGTGGCGAGCTGACCGAGGTTCATCTCGGGGATCACCACCTTGTCGTAACGCCGCAGGACCTCGCCCAGATTCCGCGGGAAGGGGTTGAGGTGGCGCAGATGGGCCTGCGCGATCGCCTCGCCCGCCCCGCGCAGCCGGCGCACCGCAGCGGTGATCGGCCCGTACGTGGAACCCCAGCCCAGCACCAGAGTCGTGGCGTCGCCGGTGAGGTCGTCGACCTCCAGGTCCGGGACGGTGATGCCGTCGATCTTGGCCTGGCGGGTGCGGACCATGAAGTCGTGGTTGGCCGGGTCGTAGGAGATGTTCCCGGTGCCGTCCTGCTTCTCGATCCCGCCGATCCGGTGCTCGAGTCCGGGTGTGCCGGGGATCGCCCACGGCCGTGCCAGGGTCTGCGGGTCGCGCTTGTAGGGCCAGAACACCTCGCTGCCGTCGTCCAGCGTGTGGTTCGGGCCGGTCGCGAACTGGGTGCGCAGGTCCGGGAGTTCGTCCACCTCGGGGATGCGCCACGGCTCGGACCCGTTGGCCAGGTAGCCGTCGGAGAGCAGCAGCACCGGGGTGCGGTAGGTGACGGCGATCCGGGCGGACTCCAGTGCCGCGTCGAAGCAGTCCGCCGGCGTCATCGGGGCGACGATCGGCACCGGCGCCTCCCCGTTGCGCCCGTACATCGCCTGCAGCAGATCGGCCTGTTCGGTCTTGGTCGGCAGCCCCGTCGAGGGGCCGCCGCGCTGGATGTCCACCACCAGCAGCGGCAGTTCCAGGGACACCGCGAGCCCGATGGTCTCCGACTTCAGCGCCACTCCGGGCCCGGAGGTGGTCGTGACCGCCAGGGAGCCGCCGAACGCGGCACCCAGCGCCGCTCCGATCCCGGCGATCTCGTCCTCCGCCTGGAAGGTGCGCACCCCGAAATTCTTGTGCCGCGACAGCTCGTGCAGGATGTCGGAGGCCGGAGTGATCGGGTACGAGCCCAGGTACAGCGGCAGATCCGCCTGCTGGGACGCGGCGATCAGCCCGTAGGACAGCGCCAGGTTCCCGGAGATGTTGCGGTAGGTGCCCGTCGGGAACGCGGTGGTGGCCGGCGCGATCTCGTAGGAGACCGCGAAGTCCTCGGTGGTCTCACCGAAGTTCCAGCCCGCGTGGAACGCCGCCAGGTTCGCCTTCATGATCTCGGGCTTCTTGGCGAACTTGGTCTTCAGGAACTTCTCGGTGCCCTCGGTGGGCCGGTGGTACATCCACGACAGCAGGCCCAGCGCGAACATGTTCTTGGAGCGCTCGGCCTCCTTGCGGGACAGCTCGAACTCCTTGAGCGCCTGCACGGTCAGCGTGGTCAGCGGCACCGGATGCACGGAGAACCCGTCCAGCGAACCGTCCTCCAGCGGACTGGCCGCATAGCCGACCTTGGCCATCGCCCGTTTGGTGAACTCGTCCGTGTTGACGATGATCTCCGCGCCGCGCGGCACATCGCCGATGTTCGCCTTCAAAGCGGCCGGGTTCATCGCCACCAGTACGTTGGGCGCGTCGCCCGGCGTGAGGATGTCGTGGTCCGCGAAGTGCAGCTGGAACGACGACACACCCGGCAGCGTTCCGGCGGGTGCCCGGATCTCGGCCGGGAAGTTCGGCAGCGTCGACAGATCGTTGCCGAACGTCGCCGTCTCCGAGGTGAACCGGTCACCCGTGAGCTGCATCCCGTCACCGGAGTCACCCGCGAACCGGATGATCACCCGGTCCAGACGCCGTACGTCCTTGCTCGATTCACCCGCGACTGTGCGCTGTTCTCCGACCACTGCACCGTCGGTCCCGTCGGCCTGCTCGGCTGGGCTACTGACCTGGCTGGTCACTGAACTGGACCTCCCTCGAGGCGGCTGTCCGGGCAGACCCGTCCCACTGGCCTACCCCAGGCCCACCCTACGTCTGTAAGGGGTGCCTTCCTCTGAGCGTTCGCAGGACGGACTTGATTTCGAGACGGCGTGTCGCCCCGTTCTGTCATGATCTGCCAGCCCCCTGGAGGCGCACTCGAAGCGATCTGGAAGACGCACTGCGCTCGCCCTTCGGTTCTGGTCCGGCGCCCGGCCCACCGCGATACCTGACAGGGTGTCAGGTAATCAGGAGTTCAGGTAGGTCAGAACGGCCAGAACGCGACGGTGGTCCCCGTCACTCGGGGACAGGCCCAGCTTCAGGAAAATGTTGCTCACGTGCTTCTCGACAGCGCCGTCGCTCACCACGAGCTGCCGGGCGATCGCCGAGTTCGTCCGGCCCTCCGCCATCAGGCCGAGGACCTCGCGCTCGCGCGGGGTGAGATGGGCCAGCACGTCCTGCTTGCGACTGCGCCCGAGCAGCTGCGCGACGACCTCCGGGTCGAGCGCCGTGCCCCCTTCGGCCACACGGACGACCGCGTCCACGAACTCCCGTACCTCGGCCACCCGGTCCTTGAGCAGATAGCCCACCCCGCGGCTCGATCCGGCCAGCAGTTCGGTCGCGTACTGCTCCTCCACGTACTGCGAAAGGACCAGGACCCCGAGCCCGGGGAACTTCCCGCGCAGCTGCACCGCGGCGCGCACACCCTCGTCGGTGTGCGTGGGCGGCATCCGTACGTCCGCGACGACCACGTCGGGAAGCTGGTCCTGCGCGCCCAGATCGTTGATGGTCTTGATCAGCGCGTCCCCGTCACCGACACCGGCGACGACCTCGTGCCCGCGGTCGGTCAGCAACCGGGTCAGGCCCTCCCTGAGCAGCACCGAATCCTCGGCGATGACCACCCGCACCCTGTCCTCCACGTTTTTCGGCCCCCCAGCGCCGCTGCGCACCTGTCACAGCGGCCAGTTCTGACAGGTCCAGCATTCCAGGATCCGGACCGGGGTGCGCCCACGCTGCGGGAAGAGGGGCGGATTCCTCCGCGCGGGGGCCCGAAATGGGCGGGAGAGGTGGGTTGTTCGGCCAGATGTTCCGTCGGGTGTTCCGTCGGGTGTTCAGTGGGTCCGGGCGGCTGTCACGCCCGGCGCCAGGGCAGTTCCGCCGTGATCCGGGTCGGGCCGGCCGTCGGCGAGTCGACCAGGAGGATGCCGTCGACCGCGTCGAGGCGCCCGGTCAGGCCCGCGAGGCCCGAGCCGGTGGCGGCGGCCGCTCCGCCGATCCCGTTGTCGGCCACCTGGAGCATGAGGCGGTCACGCGTACGCCACACGTCGACCGTCGCCCGCGTGGCCCGGCTGTGCTTGCTGACGTTCTGCAGCAGCTCGGAGACCGTGAAGTAGGCGATACCCTCGATGGCGGGCGCCGGGCGCTCCTCGAGGTCGACCTCCACCGTCACCGGGACCGTGCAGCGCGACGCCACCGAGGAGAGCGCCGCGTCCAGGCCGCGGTCGGTGAGCACCGCCGGGTGGATGCCGCGCGCCAGGTCGCGGAGCTCCTGCAACGCCGTCTTCACCTCGCCGTGCGCCTCGTCGACCATGCGGGCCGCCGTCCGCGGGTCCTCGCTCAGCTTCTCCTTGGCCAGGCCCAGATCCATCGCCAGGCTGACCAGGCGGGCCTGCGCGCCGTCGTGCAGGTCGCGTTCGATGCGTCGTAGATCCGCGGCCGCCGTGTCGACGACGACACCCCGGTCCGACTCCAGCTCCACCACGCGCGACGCGAGCCGCGACGGACCGAGCAGCCCGCCGACCATCACCCGGTCCACCGTCGTGAGCGCCCGGATGATCCACGGCGTCGCCAACGTGACGAGCAGGCCGAACACCGCGGTCAGCGTGATCTCGAAGGGGTTGTTCAGGTACACGGAGTGCGACTCGTCGCCGTACAGCTGTATACCGGCCTGGCCCGCGTACATCGGGAAGACCCACTGCCACAGCGGGTACGTGAGCAGTGACCAGCCCGTCGTCCAGAACGCGATCGCCACGGAGAAGGAGAACACCGCCCACGGGAAGTGCAGCACGCTGTACAGCAGATGCCGCCACGAGACGCCGCTCTTGAGGGTCGCGCCCATCCAGGCCAGCGGTCCGCCGCCGCGCGGCCGCACCGGCTCCGGCGAACCGACCTCCAGGCCGAGCAGCCCCCGGGCCCGCGCCCGCTCGACGGCGCCGAGCCCACGCGTCCCGGCCAGCGCCGCCGCGAGCACCGGCACCCCGATGAAGGTGACGAGCAGTCCGGCACCGAGCGACATCATCGTCACCGACCAGACGAACGCCACGACGGCGATCGGCAGGCTCAGCAGCAGGTAGGCGAACTCCCGCCAGGCACGCCCCTCGACCGGCGCCCGCAGCCCGGCCGGCAGACGGCCGAGCCCGTGCCGCCGCGGGCAGGGCTCGTCGTCGTACGAGTACTCGCTTCGGTATCCGTACTGCTGCGTGGCCATGGGTGTCGTCCGTTTCTGCTCGGGTCCGCTGCTCTGTTTCCAGGGTCCCCGGGGGGCGGGGCCCCGGGCCATGCGGCGGGTCGGCGTCTTCGACCGGGGGTTTTCCCTACCCCCGGGATGCTGCTACGACCGGTCGCGCCACGGCAGCTCGGCCGTGACCGTCGTTCCGCCGCCGTCCGGCGAGTCCACGACGAAGAGCCCGTCGACCGCGCCGAGCCGCTCCGCGAGCCCGGACATGCCGGTGCCCTTGTCGAGGCTGGCGCCGCCCTGTCCGTCGTCCTGCACCTGGATCAGCAGCCGCTCGTCCGACCGCCACACGTCGACCGAGGCCTTGGTCGCGCGGCTGTGCTTGCTGACGTTCTGCAGGAGCTCGGAGACCGTGAAGTACGCGATGCCCTCGATCGCCTCGGCGGGCCGCGCAGGAAGGTCGGCCGTCACCTTCACCGGGACCGTGCAGCGCGAGGCGATCGAGGAGAGCGCCGCGTCGAGGCCGCGGTCGGTGAGCACCGCCGGGTGGATGCCACGGGCCAGATCCCGCAACTCCCGCAGCGCGAGCTTCACTTCACCGTGCGCCTCGCCGACCATGGTGGCCGCCGCCTCCGGATCCTCCAGGAGCTTCTCCTTGGCGAGGCCGAGCCCCATGGCCAGATTGACCAGGCGGGCCTGCGCGCCGTCGTGCAGATCGCGTTCGATGCGCCGCAGATCCGCGGCCGCCGTGTCGACCACGACACCCCGGTCCGACTCCAGCTCCGCGATCCGCCGCTCCAGCTCGTCGGAGGGCGACAGCAGAGCGCGCACCATGGCACGGTCCGCGTTGGTCAGGCCGCGCGCGACGAACGGCAGCACCGGCCACAGCACGAACAGGCCGACCAGCGTCACGACGAACGTCAGGATGCCCCACGGCAGCCGGATCAGCTCGTACAGCACGGCACGCCAGCCCACCGGGTCCTTCAGCCCGTTCCACAGCCA
The DNA here is from genome assembly GCF_040655895.1 of Streptomyces sp. NPDC050264. Taxonomy (NCBI): domain Bacteria; kingdom Bacillati; phylum Actinomycetota; class Actinomycetes; order Kitasatosporales; family Streptomycetaceae; genus Streptomyces; species Streptomyces sp. NPDC050264. The sequence goes on along the minus strand of NZ_JBFAKV010000004.1, from coordinate 58,893 downwards.
GCCGAAGAAACCGTCCTCGCGCCGGCGCGGCAACGGGCTCGGCTCGTCGATCCGCACCCCGAGCAGCTTCCGGGCCCGTGCCCGCTCCGCCCTGCCGAGGAGCCGCGCGCCGGTCAGTCCCGCCGCGATCAGCGGCAGCCCGATCACGGTGACGGTCAGGCCGGCCCCGAGCGCCAGCATCGTGAGCGCGTACACGAACCCGAGGACGGCGAGCGGAAAGCTGGTCAGGAGAAACGAGATCTCCTTCCAGGTGTGTCTGTCGTAGGCGAAACGCGGCGACGGCAGCACCGGGCGGTCGTCGTCCGCGGCCCCGGGCGGGTGCAGTGGGTCGGTCATAGCGAAAGAGTGCCTTGCGCGCGACGCGCGGCGCCATGAGGCGGACCGGCCGGGAGGAACGGGGGATAACCCCACCCCGCCGAGGGCGACGGCCGGACCCAGGAGGCTTACCGTCCCTTTAACAGGCCCTAGACTCCCGTGCGTACAGATCGTCGAACACGAACACGCGAGGGGCGACAGACGTGACGGGACCCACCGTGACCGTCATCGCGGCGGACACCTCCGACGGCTATGCCCACGACTACTTCCAGTCGTACTCGGTGGTCGGACTGCTCGCCGTCGTCGGCGTGCTGTTCGTCGCCGTGGCCTTCGGCGCGGGACGACTGCTCCGCCCGGTGGTCCCCACCCCCGAGAAACTCCTCACGTACGAGTGTGGCGTCGACCCCGTCGGCGAGGGCTGGGCACACACCCAGGTCCGCTACTACGTGTACGCGTTCCTCTACGTGATCTTCGCGGTCGACTCCATCTTCCTCTTCCCCTGGGCCACGGTCTTCGCCGCGCCGGGATACGGCGCGACGACCCTCGTCGAGATGTTCATCTTCCTCGGCTTCCTCGCCGTGGGCCTGCTGTACGCATACAAGAAGGGCGTCCTTACATGGGCGTGAGTGACGTGACCCCCGAGCCCGTGCCCGTTCTCCTCCCGGAGCCGAAGCGGCTTGGCGTGCTCTCGCGCCTGGCCCCCGAGCCGATGAAGGTGGTCCTCAACTGGGGCCGCCGGTACAGCTTGTGGGTCTTCAACTTCGGCCTCGCCTGCTGCGCCATCGAGTTCATCGCCGCGTCCATGGCGCGGCACGACTTCATCCGGCTCGGCGTCATCCCCTTCGCGCCGGGCCCGCGCCAGGCCGACCTGATGGTCGTCTCCGGCACGGTCACCGACAAGATGGCCCCGGCCGTGAAGCGCCTGTACGAGCAGATGCCCGAGCCGAAGTACGTCATCTCCTTCGGCGCCTGCTCCAACTGCGGCGGCCCGTACTGGGACTCGTACTCGGTGACCAAGGGCGTCGACCAGATCATCCCCGTCGACGTGTACGTGCCCGGATGTCCGCCCCGGCCGGAAGCACTGCTCCAGGGCATCCTCAAACTCCAGGAGAAGATCGCGCGCGAGTCGCTCGGCGAGCGGTACGCCTCCGCCGACGCCGCGGCCGGCCGGCCCTCCGCGGCGGCGCTGAGCAGCGGCCTCGTCCAGCCGCCCGCCGTGGGTGGTGACCGATGAGCTGGCTGCCGGACCCCGTCGAGGAACTGTTCGGCGCCGAGGCCACCGTCGAGGAGGCGTACGACCTGCTGACGGTCGACGTCCCCGCCGCCTCCTGGATCACCGCTCTCGAAACGGCTCGTACGCGACTGGGCTGCACGTACTTCGACTGGCTGAGCGCCGTCGACGAACCGGAGACCGGCTTCCGCGTGTGCGCGCACGTCGCGGCCGTCGCCCCCCGTTCCGTACGCCGTCTGCTGCTGCGCACGACCGTGCCGCACGCCGCGCCGGTCCTCGCGTCGGCGGTCGACGTGTACGCGGGCGCGGCCTGGCACGAGCGCGAGACGCACGAGATGTTCGGCGTCGACTTCGAAGGCCACCCGCATCTGGTTCCGCTCCTCCTCCCCGACACCTTCGAAGGACACCCGCTGCGCAAGGACTTCGTGCTCGCGGCGCGCGTCGCCAAGGCATGGCCCGGCGCGAAGGAGCCCGGAGAGTCCGAACACGGCGGCCCGAAGCGGCGCCAGATGCTGCCGCCCGGCGTCCCCGACCCGAACGAATGGGGCCCGATGAAGGGCCAGATGCCGGCTGCCCCGGCCCGTCCGGCACGAGCGGCGCGGGGTGCGGGGCGGGCGGGTGCGGGTGCGGCTGGGGCCGCGTCGGGTGGGCCGGGCGAGCGTCCGGCCCGGCGGGCGCGGTCGGTCAGTGAGGGTTCGGCGAGCCAGGGGGTTGCTGCGGCTGCTCCGGAGGGTGCGGTTCCTTCGGAGACGCCGGCTGCTTCGGATGCCCCGGCTGTTCCGGATGCCCCGGCGGGGGAGGCGCGTGCGGCGCGGCCCGCCCGGCGTGCGCGCAGCGTCTCCGACGGCTCGGCGAGTCAGCGGCCCGCGCCGGACGCGGCCCCGGAGAACGGACCGGCCCCGGCCCGCTCCTCGGACGCTCCCTGGCACCACGCCAAGCCCGCGTTCGACGAGGCCGAGCCGAAGCGGGACGCGAAATCGGACCCGGCGTCGGCGGAACCCGGCGCCGATACGAGTGACAACGGCACGACCGGCGCCGATACGAGTGACAGCGGCACGACCGGCGCCGATACGAGTGACAGCGGCACGACCGGCGCCGACGCGACTGACAGCGGCACGACCGGCGCCGATACGAGTGACAACGGCACGACCGGCGCCGACGCGACCGACAACGGCACGACTGATAACGGCACGACCGACAACGACACGACCGACGGAGGCAAGCAGTGAACGACGCTCTCGACGTCGCCCTGCGCCTCGTCGTCGTCTTCGTCGCCTTCCTGGTGCTGCCCCTGGTCGTCGGCCAGACCGAGCACAAGGTCATGGCCCACATGCAGGGCCGGCTCGGCCCCATGTACGCGGGCGGCTTCCACGGCTGGGCCCAACTCGTCGCCGACGGCGTCAAGTTCGCGCAGAAGGAGGATGTGGTCCCGGCCGACGCCGACCGCCGGGTCTTCCAACTCGCCCCCGCCGTCGCCCTGTTGCCGTACCTCATCGTCCTGCTGGCGATCCCGGTGGGGCCGGGTGACGGCGCGGTCGGCCAGGTCATCGACGCGGGCATCTTCTTCGTACTCGCGGTGATGGGCGTCGGCGTGCTCGGCTCGCTGATGGCGGGCTGGGCCAGCGCCAACAAGTTCTCCCTCCTCGGCGGCCTGCGCACCGCCGCCCAGCTCCTCGCCTACGAACTCCCGATGCTGCTCGCGGCGGCCTCGGTGGCCATGGCGGCCGGCACGGTCTCGCTGCCCGGCATCGTCGACGCCTTCGCGTGGTGGTGGCTGCCCTGGCAGATCGTCGGTGCCCTGGTCTTCTTCGTGGCGGGCCTCGCCGAGCTGCAACGCCCGCCCTTCGACATGCCGGTCGCCGACTCCGAGATCATCTTCGGCGCGTACACCGAGTACACCGGGCTGCGTTTCGCGCTCTTCCTCCTCGCCGAGTACGCGGGCATCGTCGTCCTGTGCGGCCTGACCACGGTCCTCTTCCTGGGCGGCTGGCACGGGCCGTGGGGTTCCGAAGGACTGGGCTGGGTCTGGACGCTGCTGAAGACGGCGGTCCTGGCCTTCGTCGTGATCTGGCTGCGCGTGTCCTATCCCCGGCTGCGCGAGGACCAGCTCCAGAAACTCGCCTGGACCACGCTCATCCCCCTCGCCCTCGCGCAGATCGCGCTCACCGGAATCGTGAAGGTGGCGATCAACTAGTGCCCCCGATCCCCGGGTCCGGCCTGGCCAAGGGCCTCGCCGTCACCCTCCGCACGATGACGAAGAAGACCGTCACCGAGCAGTACCCGGACGCCCAGCCCGAACTCCCGCCCCGCACCCGCGGCGTGATCGGCCTGTTCGAGGAGAACTGCACGGTCTGCATGCTGTGCGCCCGTGAGTGCCCCGACTGGTGCATCTACATCGACTCCCACAAGGAGACGGTCCCGGCCGCCGTCGAGGGCGGCCGCGAGCGCAGCCGCAACGTCCTCGACCGCTTCGCCATCGACTTCTCCCTCTGCATGTACTGCGGTATCTGCATCGAGGTGTGCCCCTTCGACGCGCTGTTCTGGTCCCCGGAGTTCGAGTACGCCGAGACGGACATCCACGAACTCACCCACGAGCGCGACAAGCTCCGCGAATGGATGTGGACGGTCCCGTCCCCGCCCGCCCTCGACCCGGCAGCCGAAGAACCGAAGGAACTCGCGGCAGCCCGCAAAACAGCAGACAAACAGGCAGCAGCGGAAGCAGCGCAGGCCGCCGAGGCCGCCGAAGCCGCGCAGGCCGCGCAGGCCGCGCAGGCAGCGCAGGCAGCGCAAGGCGCGCAGGCAGCACAGGCCACCGAAGCGGCAGAGGCCGCCGCGGCAGCTGAGGTTGGCCAGGCGGCTCAGGCGGCCGAGGTCGGTCAGGTGGCCCGGGACGAGGCCTCGGCGCCCAAGCCCGCCGTGTCCGACGACTCGGCCGGGTCTGACGACGCGACCGGGTCCGACGACTCGGCCGGGTCTGACGACGCGACCGGGTCCGACGACTCGGCCGGGT
>NZ_JBFAKV010000004.1:0-54238 GCF_040655895.1 Streptomyces sp. NPDC050264 | reverse complement strand
TCTGACGACGCGACCGGCCCCGACGACTCCGCCACCTCCCACGGCCCCGGAGAGGAGACACCCGCATGACCCCCACCGCCTCGACGGCCTCGGCCGCCGTCACCACGGCCGCCGAGAGCCACGGGTTCCTCTCCCCGACGGGCGTCGAGATCGCCTTCCTCCTCGTCGGCCTGGTCACCTTCGGCGCCGCGCTCGTCACCGTCACCACGAAGCAACTGGTGCACGCCGCCCTGTGGCTGGTCGTCGCCCTCGGTGGCATCGCCGTCGAATACCTCCTGCTCACCGCCGAGTTCATCGCCTGGGTGCAGGTCCTCATCTACGTCGGTTCCGTCGTGGTCCTCCTCCTGTTCGGGCTGATGCTGACCCGCGCCCCCATCGGCCGGTCACCGGACGCGGACAGCCCCAACCGCTGGGCCGCCCTCACCGTGGCCTTCGCCTCCGCGGCGGCCCTGGTCTGGGTCGTCGTGGACGCCTTCCGCACGACCTGGATCGATCTGGACGCGGCCGCCCAGGGCAACACGGCCGTGACCGGATCGATCCTGTTCCGGCACTGGGTGCTGCCCTTCGAGGCCCTCTCGGTCCTGCTCCTCGCGGCCCTGGTCGGCGCGATCGTCCTGTCCCGCAAGAAGAACGCGGCCGAGACAGAGGCCGAGGCCGCCGCCACCGAGGCCGCCGCCGTCCGGGAGGGCAACCGCTGATGCACCTCGTCTATCCCGCCGTCCTGTCCGCCCTCCTCTTCTGCACGGGCCTGTACGGAGTCCTGGCCCGCCGCAACGCGATCCTCGTCCTGATGTCCGTCGAGCTGATGCTCAACGCCGTCAACCTCAACCTCGTCGCCTTCGACGTCTGGCTGCGCGACGCCCTGCACTCCGGACAGGCCCTGACCCTGTTCACCATCGCCATCGCCGCCGCCGAGATCGGCATCGGCCTGGCGATCGTCCTGGCCGTCCACCGCAACCGCGGCACGGCGGACATCGACAAGCTCCGCGACGCCGCCGAGCCCCGCGACCCGGACGACGACCCGCACGACCCGTACGACGCCGGCGCGACAGCCGACGACCCGGCCGGTCCGGCGGACAAGAAGGCGACGGACAAGAAGCCGGCGGACAAGAAGGCCGAGGCCACCGCGTGACCACCACGACCCTCGCCGTCCTCGTCCCCCTCCTGCCGTTCCTCGGCGCCGCCGCGGGTCTCCTGCTCGGCCGCACCGCTCCCGCCTTCGTCCGGCCGCTGGCCGTGCTGCCGACGCTGGCCGCACTGGTCCTCGCCGTCGTCGTCGCCGTCCAGCAGGGCGGCGGCACCGGCAACCGCACCGCGGCCCTCGACGCGCACACCGAACTCACCCCGACCGGCTCCGTCCCGATCGAACTCGCCCTGCACATCGACGGCTTCGCCGCCCTCGTCGCCGTCGTGGTCGGCCTGGTCGCGACCTGCGTCCAGCTCTACTCGACGGGCTACCTGCGCGACGACCCGCGCTACCCCTCGTACGCCGCTCTCGTCTCGCTCTTCACCTCCGCGATGTTCCTCGTCGTCTACTCGGGCGACCTGATGGTGCTGCTGGTCGGCTGGGAAGTCATGGGCATCTGCTCGTACTTCCTCGTCGGCCACTACTGGGAGACCCCCGAGGCACGGGCCGCCTCCCTCAAGGCCTTCCTCGTCACGAAACTCGGTGACGTCCCCTTCCTGATCGGTCTGTTCGCCCTCGCCACGGACGCGGGTTCCTTCCGCATCACGACGATCCTGGGCAAGGTCACGAGCGAGGGCGGCCTCGACCACCCGACCCTGATCGCCCTGCTGCTCCTGGCCGGCGTGGCGGGCAAGTCCGCGCAGTTCCCACTGCACACCTGGCTGCCCGACGCGATGGCGGGCCCCACACCCGTCTCCGCGCTGATCCACGCCGCGACGATGGTCGCCGCCGGCGTCTACTTCGTCGCCCGCCTCCTCCCGGTCTTCGCCGCCTCGCGGGCAGCCCTGATCGTGCTGGCCGTCATGGCCGCCGTGACCATGGCCGGCTCGGCCCTCGCCGCCCTGGCCCAGGACGACATCAAGCGCGTCCTCGCCTACTCGACGGTCGGCCAGCTCGGCTACATGACCGGCGCCCTCGCCGTCGGCGACCGTGGCGCCGCCGTCTTCCACCTCCTCGCGCACGGCGCCTTCAAGGCGCTGCTGTTCCTCGGGGCGGGCGTGATCATCCACGCCGCCGGCACCAACTCACTCGCCGCGATGTCCCGCATGGGCAACCTGCGCGACCGCGTCCCCGACGCCTTCTGGACGATGACCGTGGCGCTGCTCGCGCTCGCCGCGATCCCGCCCTTCAGCGGCTTCTTCTCCAAGGAGGCCGTCCTCGGCGCCGCCGAGCACACGGCCACCGGCCATGAGAACGGCATCCCGGCCGCGGCCGGCTGGATCGTCCTCGTCGCGGGCCTGGTCACGGCCCTGCTCACCGCCGCCTACGCGACCCGCCTGTGGCTCCTCGCCTTCAACGGCCGGGGCACGGAGGTCCCCGACCACGGCAGGCAGCCGGCCGTGATGAACGTCGTGCTGTGGGTCCTGGCGATCCCCTCCCTCGCCTTCGGTCTGGCCACTGGCGTCCTGCCCGACTGGTTCGACGGCCGCTCGCTCACCCCGACCGTGACCACCTCCGTCCTCGGCACCGGCTTCGCGCTCGTCGGCGGCCTGGTCACCTACGCGGCCTGGCGCCACACCACCGCGATGGCCGTGCGCCGGACCCCGATCGGAGCGGTCGCCGTCGACACCGAGTCCGGCGACGGCGGCCTGGTCGAGGCCGAGGCCATCGCCACGCACACGGCCGCGTACGGGAACATCGCGGGCGCCTCCGACCCGGCCGACCCGGGCCGTCTCCTGCTCGGCCCGCTGCACCGGCACGCCGCCGTCGGCTTCCACCTCGACGCGCTCTACGCGACGCTCTTCGTCCGCCCGGTCCAGGGCGCGGCAACGCTGGTCCGCTTCCTCGACCGCACGGTCGTCGACACCTACGTACGCGCGGCCGCCGAAGCCCCCAAGGCACTGGGCTGGGCCGTGCGCCGCGCCCAGACCGGAAACGTGCAGACCTACCTCAGCGCACTGCTCGCAGGCACCGTCGTCCTGGTGGTCGCCGTCGTCCTCGTCGCCACCGCCGGAGCGTGAGCAGCCGTGATCGATATCAGCGAATCCGTGATGCAGTTCCTTCTCGCGTTGATCGTCGTCGGACCGCTCATCGGCGCGGTCGCCGCTCTTCTCCCCGCCCCGCCCGGGCTGAAGGGGAAGTCACCGGACCAGGCCGTGCTCCGCCACGGCGTGACCGTGACCGGCGTGATCCTCATCGCGGCGATCGTCCTCGCGCTCGGCTTCGACCACGACCATCCGTCGAGGATGCAGGCCACGACCGACATCAGCTGGATCCCCGCGCTCGACGTGCGTATCCACCTCGGCGTCGACGGCATCTCCCTCCCCCTTCTGGTGCTCACGGCGCTGCTGACGTTCCTCTGCGCGCTGTACTCCTACTTCAAGCAACAACATGAGCGGCTGACGCCGCGGGCAAGCGGACCTTCCCCCAAGGGCTTCGTGGCCCTGATCCTCGTTCTGGAATCGGGCACGCTGGCCACCTTCGCCGTGCTCGACCTCCTTCTCTTCTTCCTCGCGTTCGAGATCGTGCTCATCCCGATGTACTTCCTCATCGCACGCTGGGGCGGCGCCGAACGTACGGCCGCTGCCTGGAAGTTCATCCTCTTCACCCTGCTCGGCTCGGTCGTGATGCTGCTCGGAATTCTCCTTATCGGCGTTAAGTCGGGCACGTTCGACATGATGGCACTCGCCACTGACAACGGCCGGGGCCTGACCTCGTCCGTGCAGGTCATCGCCGTTCTGGCGATCGGGATCGGGCTCGCCGTGAAGACCCCGATGTGGCCGCTGCACAGCTGGCTGCCGGACGCGCACACCGCCGCCCCGACCGTCGGCTCCGTCCTCCTCGCCGGGGTCCTGCTGAAGATGGGTACGTACGGGTTCGTCCGGATCCTGCTCCCCATCGCCCCCGACGGGATGCGGACCTTCGCGCCCTACCTCGCCGCGCTCGCCGTCGTCGGGATCATCTACGGATCCCTGGCCTGCCTGAACCTCGCGAAGCAGGGCGCGAAGGGCGATCTCAAGCGCCTCATCGCGTACTCCTCCGTCGGCCACATGGGCTTCGTCCTGCTCGGCATCGCGACGATGAGCCCGACCGGCGTGAACGGCGCGCTCTTCGCCAACATCGCCCATGGCCTCATCACCGGCCTCCTCTTCTTCCTCGTCGGCGCGCTCAAGGACCGGGCCGGCACCAGCGACCTCGACACCCTCGCCGAGCAGGGCGGCATGGCGCTGTACGGCAAGGCCCCGCGGCTGGGCGGCCTGCTCGCGTTCGCCGCCGTCGCCTCGCTCGGACTGCCCGGACTCGCCGGATTCTGGGGCGAGATGCTCGCCCTGTTCGGCGCGTTCAGGCCCGCCGACGGCCTCAGCCGCCCGGCCTTCCTCGTGTTCATGGCGATCGCCGCGCTCGGCACCCTGCTCACTGCCGCGTACATGCTCATCGTGGTCCGCCGCGTCTGCATGGGCCCGCGCACGCGCGAGGCCCCGGACGTCGCCGACGTGCGGGGATACGAGTTCGCCGCCTGGACCCCGCTCGTCGCCCTCACCGTCCTCGCGGGTCTGTGGCCCGCCGCCCTGCTCGGCCTCACGAACCCGGCCGTGCAGAAGCTCCTCGCAGGAGGCCTCCAGTGACCGCCGTCGCCGCGCCCTCCGTGGCGTCCCTCGTCCAGTCCGTCGACTGGCTCGCGATCGCCCCGCCGACGATCGCGGCGGTCGTCGCCCTCGTCGTCCTGGTCGCCGACCTGTTCGTGGGCGAACGGCGCAAGCCGGTCCTCGGCTGGATCTCCGTGGCGGGCCTGGCCGCCGCCGGACTCGCCCTGATTCCGCTGATCGGCGACGAGCGCTCGACGTTCTGCCTCGCGTCCTCCCAGGAAGCGTGCAGCTACACGGCGGACCGCTTCACGCTCGTCGTCCAGTTCCTGGTGCTGGCGGGCGCCCTGCTCACGGCGCTGCTCTCGATCAGCACCCTGAAGGACGCGAAGAACGCGAAGAAGCCGCTCCCCGAAGGGGAGTTCTGGTTCCTTCTCCTGTCCTCCGCAGCGGGCGCCGCCCTCCTGCCCGCCTCCCGCGACCTCGCCACGCTCGTCGTCGCCCTGGAAGTCGCCTCGCTGCCCGCCTTCGCGCTGGTGGGCCTCAAGCGGGACGACAAGCGGTCCTCCGACGCGGCCCTGAAGTTCTTCCTGTCGTCGGTCACCGCGACCGCGGTCACACTCCTCGGCGTGAGCTTCGTCTACGCGACCACGGGCACTCTGCACCTCACGAAGGTCGCCACCGAACTCACCCACGTGGACGGCCAGTTCCACACCCTCGCCCAGGCAGGCGTCGCCCTCACCCTCATCGGCTTCGCCTTCAAGACGGCCGCCGTACCGTTCCACTTCTGGGTGCCCGACACCTACGTAGGCGCACCGCTGCCGATCGCCGCCTACTTGTCGGTCATCGGCAAGGCGGTCGGCTTCACGGGCCTCATCCTCGTCACGGTCATCGCGTTCCCGTCGTACGCCGACGTGTGGGGCCCGGCCCTCGCCGCGCTCGCCGCCCTGACGATGACCATCGGCAACGTCGCGGCCCTGCGGCAGCAGGCCACGCGCGCGTACAGCGCCGTGCGCCTCCTCGCCTGGTCCTCCGTCGGGCAGGCCGGCTACCTCCTGGTGCCGATCGCCGCGGCCGCGTACTCCGACGACCCGCAGAAGTCGATCGGCTCCACCCTCGCGTACGCCCTCATGTACGCCGCCGTGAACCTCGGCGCCTTCGCGGTGGCCGCCCTCGTCGCCCGCACCAAGCCGCTGAACCGCCTGAGCGACTACCGCGGCCTGTACGCCTCACGCCCGCTCGCCGCGCTCGTCCTCGGCTTCTTCCTGCTGTGCCTGGCCGGCCTGCCGCCGGGCATCATCGGCCTCTTCGCGAAGGTCACGGTCTTCTCGGCGGCCGTCGACGCGGGGCTGGGCTGGCTCGCGGTCGTCATGGCCGTGAACGTCGTCATCGCGCTCTTCTACTACCTCCAGTGGACCGCGGCCCTCTTCCGCGCCCCTGAAGGAGAGCCGGCCGCATACCGCGCCTCCTGGCCGCTCACCGCCGCGATCGCCGTCACAGCCGTCATCGGAGCGGTTCTGTCCGGGGCTCCACAATTGATCCTTCACTTTGTGGACAGTGGACTGTTCTCGTGACGCGGCAGACTGTCAAAGCCCCTATTTGGTACGTTTCTGGGTCGCCACAAACAGACACTCCCCCCACCATCACCCTTCCCAGGAGCAGCAGCGTGCTGAGCGGTTTCAAGGACTTCATCCTTCGCGGCAACATCGTCACCATGGCCGTCGGCCTCGCCATCGGATCGGCCTTCACGGCCCTGGTGACCGCTTTCACCGCCGCGTTCATCACCCCGCTCCTGGGCTGGGCCACCGGCTCCATCGGCAACTACTCGGACGCCTACTTCACGCTCGAAGGAGTCAGGTTCCCCTACGGGAAGCTCATCAACGCCGGTATCGCCTTCCTGATCACCGCCGCCGTGCTCTACTTCCTGATCGTCCTGCCGATGATGAAGATCACGGCGCGTGCCGACCGGAACAAGCCGATCGACATCAAGGCCGCCCTGCGCGACTGCCCCCGCTGCTTCAGCCAGATCCCCGGTGTCGCCACCCGCTGCCCGAACTGCACCAGCGAGATCGAGGCCGACGAGAAGGCCCTGGAGATCGCGGGCCTGATGCCCAGCCAGCGCTGACCCGGACGGCCTACACGCGCGCCCCGCTCGCCGAGCGTGCACAAGGGAACTCGTCCCGCTCGTCTGGCGTTGACCAGTACGGGAGGGTCCACTGGAGGCAGGCACCCCAGCCACCCGCACCGATGCGCGGGTCCAGTGGAAGCAGTGAGAAAGCAAGCAGTGGGTTCCCCTGCCGCACCATCAGGAGGGCGTACCGTGCACCGCCGGCACAACGGGTTGAAGACAGCCGTACTCCTTGGGGGGCTGTCCGCCCTCATCATCGTCATCGGCAGCTTTTTCGGCCGCATGGGGCTCGTCATCGGACTCGTCATCGCGATCGGGACGAACGCGTACGCGTACTGGAACAGCGACAAGCTGGCCCTGCGCGCGATGCGGGCCCGCCCGGTCAGCGAGTTCGAGGCGCCGGCCCTCTACCGCATGGTCCGCGAGCTCTCCACGCAGGCCCGCCAGCCCATGCCCCGCCTGTACATCTCCCCGACCGAGGCACCGAACGCGTTCGCGACGGGCCGCAACCCGCGCAACGCGGCGGTGTGCTGCACCGAGGGAATCCTGCGCATCCTGGACGAGCGCGAGCTGCGCGGCGTCATCGGGCACGAGCTCAGCCATGTCTACAACCGCGACATCCTGATCTCGTCGGTCGCCGGAGCCCTCGCCTCCGTGATCATGTTCCTGGTCAATTTCGCGTGGCTGATCCCGGTCGGCCGCTCCAATGACGACGAGGGCCCCGGCATCTTCGGAATGCTCCTGATCATGCTCCTGGGCCCGCTCGCCGCCTCCCTCATCCAGCTCGCCATCAGCCGCTCCAGGGAGTACGAGGCGGACGCCTCGGGCGCCCAGCTGACCGGGGACCCACTGGCCCTGGCCAGCGCCCTGCGCAAGCTCGACGCCGGTACGAAGCAGCTCCCGCTGCCGCCCGAGCCGCGCATCGAGACGGCGAGCCACATGATGATCGCCAACCCCTTCCGCCCGGGCCAGGGAATGTCGAAGATGTTCTCCACCCACCCGCCCATGGCGGAGCGGATCTCCCGGCTCGAGCAGATGGCAGGTCGCCAACAGTGAAGACAATCCTGAACGTCATCTGGCTGATCCTGAGCGGCTTCTGGCTGTTCCTCGGCTACGTGTTCGCGGGACTGCTGCTGTGCATCACGATCATCGGCATCCCGTTCGGCGTCGCGGCGTTCAGGATCGCCGTCTACGCCCTGTGGCCCTTCGGGTACACGACGGTCGAGCGCAGGGACGCGGGAGCGCCGTCCTGCGTGGGCAACGTGCTGTGGCTGATCCTCGCGGGCTGGTGGCTCGCCCTGGCGCACATCGTCACCGGCGTCGCCCTGTGCGTCACGATCATCGGCATCCCGTTCGGCATCGCCAACTTCAAACTGATCCCCGTGTCGTTGATGCCGCTGGGCCGCGAAATCGTCAGCACGGACCAGCCGTTCGCGGCGCGCTGAGCACAGCCGCCGCGCCGGGGCGTCCCGGCCTGTGGCGTGCGCCGCACCTTCGAGGCCGTCGCAACCGCTCGGCGCCTACACCTCGTCCTTCTGGGCAACAGTGCAGCGAGACAATATCGCGCAACTAAGCACAGCAGAGGGGCAGAACACGGCATGGGCATCATCAGCTGGATCATCCTTGGCCTGCTCGCCGGTGCCATCGCCAAGTTCCTGCTCCCGGGCCGCGACCCGGGCGGCCTGATCGGCACCACGCTCATAGGTGTCGCGGGAGCCTTCATCGGCGGCTGGATATCGTCCCGCTGGCTCGACCGCCCGATCAGCAAGGACTTCTACGACACCGCTACGTGGGTCTCCGCGATCGGCGGCGCCCTCGTCCTCCTGATCGTCTACCGCATCTTCTTCGGCGACTCCCGTAGTCGCCGCTGAGCAGCAGCCGGCAGCCAGCAGTGAGAAGGGGCGGTACCCGACCGGGTACCGCCCCTTCATCTACGTAAGCGACTGTCAGCGCTCTACAGGTGCTCTAGCGGTAGTTCACGAACTGCAGCGCGAAGTCGAAGTCCTGCCCCTTGAGCAGCGCCTGCACGGCCTGCAGGTCGTCACGGCTCTTGGAGCTGACCCGCAGCTCCTCGCCCTGCACCTGTGCCTTGACGCCCTTGGGGCCCTCATCGCGGATGATCTTCGCCACCTTCTTGGCGTTGTCCTGGGAGATGCCCTCCTCGATGGAGGCGAAGATCTTGTACTCCTTGCCGGAGAGCTGCGGCTCACCGGCGTCCAGCGCCTTCAGCGAGATGCCCCGCTTGATCAGCTTGGACTGGAAGACGTCGAGGATGGCGTTGACCCGCTCCTCGGAGTTGGCCTCCATCAGGATCTTCTCGCCGGACCAGGAGATGGATGCGCCCACGTTCTTGAAGTCGTAGCGCTGCGAGATTTCCTTGGCGGCCTGGTTGAGGGCGTTGTCGACCTCCTGCCGCTCGACCTTCGAGACGATGTCGAAACTGGAGTCGGCCATGTCCTGTGGCTCCTTGTATCGGGGTTGCGTCGGGAACCGATCGGGCTGCGATCGGGTTCTGGTCGGGCGCGCAGCGAGGCGTTGCGCCGCATGCAAAGCCTAGTCACCGCCCCGGGCCCCACAGGCGATCAATCGGGTGGCGAAGCACCCCTGTGCATCAGGTATTGTTTACGACGTTGCCAGCGAGCACCGCCACACAGCGGAGCACAAGGCAGCGAACCCCAGGCGGTGTGCCCGAGCGGCCAAAGGGAGCAGACTGTAAATCTGCCGGCTCAGCCTTCCCAGGTTCGAATCCTGGCGCCGCCACACTTGGGGGAAGCCCCCTCCGGATTCCGGAGGGGGCTTCGTCGTATCCGGGACCTGTGTGCGCGCTCGTCACTGGTGGGGGGTTAGTACGGCATGAGCAAGCTCCTCGGTGGCGTCCGGCTCCGGATGAATCCGGGCTTCTGGTTCGGCCTGTCGATCACGGCAGGCGTCGTGCTCGTCCTCACCTGGCTGTGGGGGGCGTTGTCCGGTGGCCTGGACGTGGCAGAGACATGCACCGTCGTGGAGGGGCAACGCTTCGACGGGAACTACCGCCAGGAACTCGGGCAGCAGCCGTCAGGTCCCTTTCCGCTGCACAACATGTGCAATGCCTCGTACGACCTCGTCCCGGGCTGGGTGAATCCCACGCTCGCCTGCCTGGCGATCATCGCCGCAGGAGCTCTGATCGGGGCCGTCCTAACGGCTGCCATCCATGTCCGACGTGCGCTCTCCGAGCGTCGAAGGCGCCCCGGGACGGCCCGATCCTGAGCGTCTCCTGGACGGCACGTGGACGGCCGTGGACGGCGCGGGGAAGCGGATGACACCGATGGAGGCCCCATGCGCCTCGTCGCGCGCCCAGGGCTGCTCAGGACCGCTGCACGTACCCCTCTCGCAGCGGCCCTCCGTCCAGCTCCAGCACCTTCTCCACCGCGGCGGCCAGCGGTGCCGGGTCGGCGTGTTCCGCGAGCGTGCGGTGGCCGGCGAGGAGGGCGGCGCCGCGTTCGGGGTCCGCGATGAGCAGGCGGCGGGGGAGCCAGCGGCCGATGCCCGTCCAGGCGCCGTGATGCGCGGTGAGGAGATGAGCCGCCTCACGGAGAGCGAAGTCGGCGGTCGCCAGCTGTTCGTACCGCTCGGTCGGCGGGGTGTCGAGCAGGTCGTCCAGGAAGCAGGTCAGGACGAAGCGGCTGCGCTCCCGCTCAGCCGTGGTCAGCGGGGCCGGGCCCGCCGCGAGGAGCCCGCGCGCCCGCGCCCGCGCGTGGGCGACGTGTCCGTGCGGGTCGAGCAGCGGGATTCCCTGGTCGTAGATGAACAGGATCGTGCCCCGGCGCAGTGAGCGGTCCCGTTCGAAGAGGCCGGGGAGGTCGCGGAGGGTGTGCAGGAACAGTTCCGCCGGGCGCCCCTCGTGGCGGCGCACCTCGCGGCGGCTGGTGTCGGTGTCGGGCAGCAGGACGGCCAGATCCAGGTCGCTGGTCGGCCCCGCCTCACCCCGGGCGGCCGAGCCACCGAGTACGGCGCCCAGAGCGTCCGGGTGGCGCTCCGCGAGCAGCCTCAGAGCCTGGTCGGCCGGCGCGGCGGCGGCCGGGACGGGCGGGCCGGGGCGGCCGGGATGCGGCGCGTGATCATTCATGCCGTACGGGTCTACCGGCGGGCCCGCGCCCCCGTCCACACCCTTTGCCGGATCATTCCTGAGCAAGCAGAGCCCTTGTGTGACGCATGGTGCAGCTCTAGGGTGAACCGCCTTATTGCGTAAGGGTGTTCGAGCTTGAGTTTCCGAGGGGGAGGCATGGAGATCAAGAAGACCGTGATCCGTGAGGAAGAGCGCACCAATCGCAGGCCGGCCGTCATGGAGAAGCGGCCGACTCGCTGAACTACCAGGAAAAGGGCGGCATGCGCGTTCAGTTGGTGACCATGCCCTGGCACCCGATCGATCTGCCCTCCCTGCAGGTGGGCCTGTTGCACCAGTTGTTGCGGCAGGTCCGCCCGGGCGACGAGGTGCGCGAGTTCCACGGCTCGCTGCGCTGGGCGGAGTTCCTGCTCGAACGTTCCGGTGGCCGGCTGCGGCCCGGCGACTACGAGGCGGTCGGCAGCGATTCGATCTTCCACGGGCTCGGCGACTGGGTCTTCTCCGGCGTGCTGTACGAGGACGAGAACTGGGGCGTAACGAAGCTCCATGCGTACGCGCGCGGGCGGCAGTTGTGTGCCGACACCCTCGACACCGTCTCCGAGATGCGGCTGCACGCCGCCGAGTACATCGACCGCTGCGCCGACGAGGTGCTCGCCCACGACCCGGACGTCGTCGGGTTCACCAGCACCTTCATGCAGAACGTGCCCTCGCTCGCCCTCGCCCGCGAACTGAAGCGCCGCAGACCGCAGTTGAAGGTTGTCTTCGGTGGCAGCAACTGCGAAGGCCCCATGGGCCACGCCCTGCACCGCAACCACCCCTACGTCGACCACGTGGTGCGCGGCGAGGGGGAGTACGCCTTCCCGGCCCTCCTCGCCCACCTCGACGCGGGTACCCCGCCCGATGATGTGCCGGGCCTGTGCTGGTGGGACGGTTCCGGAGAAACCCAGGTGTCCCGCGCCAACACCGAGACCCGCCGAACCGTGGCCCCCGCCGACATACCCTCGCCCGACTACGACCAGTGGCATGCGGAGATCGAGGCGTCCCCGGTCATCGAGTACGTGTATCCGAAACTGGTCGTCGAAGGAGCCCGCGGCTGCTGGTGGGGCGAGAAGCACCACTGCACCTTCTGTGGCCTCAACGGCACCGCCATGGCCTTCCGCGCCAAGCCCGGCGAGCGGCTGTGGAGCGAGATCGAGCGGCTCGTGCGCCGCCACCGCATCCTCGACGTCGTCACCGTCGACAACATCATCGACATGGCGTACTTCAAGGACTTCCTGCCGCGCGCCGCCGAGAGCGGCTGGGACCTGCGGATGCACTACGAAGTGAAGTCCAACCTCAGCCGGGACCAGATCGCCCTGCTCGGCGCGGCCGGAGCCGTCCTGCTCCAGCCCGGCATCGAGAGCCTCAGCGACCGCGTCCTCGACCTCATGGACAAGGGCGTCACCGGCGCCCGCAACATCCGTACGCTGCGCGAGTTCGACAACCACGCGATCACCTGCACGTGGAACTACCTGTACGGCTTCCCGGGCGAGACGGCGCAGGACTACGCGCGCGTGCTCGACCAGATGCCGGCGCTCGTCCACCTCCAGCCGCCCGGTGGCGCCCACCGCATCCAACTTGAGCGTTTCAGCCCGCACTTCACGAACCCGGGCCTCGGCTTCGGCAAGCGCCGCCCCGCCGAGATGTACGGCCACGTATACGAGCTGCCCGAGGAAGAACTGGCTGACCTGGTCTACCTGTTCGACACCGAGGACGCCGGTATCGGCGGTGACATCGAAGACCGACTCATGCGGGCCGTCGCGCAGTGGCGGGCCGGGCACGCCGCCTCGACCCTCGTCATGCAGGCGACGGGCGAGGACGCGGAGGCCCTCCTGGTGCACGATCAGCGCCACGGCTGGCCCCCTCGCACCTACTGGTTCAACGGCTGGCAGGCCGCCGCCCTGCGCCACCTGGAGGACGGCCGTACGGAACCCGCCCTCCACCGGCGACTGACCGCTGACCAGCACGCCGTCTCCGCCGAGGAAGTGACGCAGTGGCTCGCCGAGGCCGTCGCGCTCGGCCTGCTCTTCAGTGACGGCCGCACGTACGTCTCCCTGCCGACGCGGACCGTACCGATCCGCATCGACCGCGAAGCCGACGGGGCACCCGACGGGGAGCCCGCACCGCAGGCGGTGGCCGGATGATGACCACGCGGCCCATCGCCCGCCCCGCCACCCTGCCGGCCGCCCTGCCCCCCACCGTGGCCCACCGCCTCACCGGCACCGACGTCTACGTAAGCGAACCGCTGCCCCTACAGGGCGACGGCCGCACCACCACACAGGCGGTCCAGTTCCTGCGCGAGTGCCTGAGCCACGGGCTGCGCGTCACATATGAGGTCGCGCGCCCCGCCCCCGGCTCCGAACCTCCTAGGTGTGACCCGTCTGACCCGTACGGCCTCCGCTCTCTGCGCCACCTGCCTCCGCCCGCCGAACAGGCGGAAGAGGCGGCCGAGTTGACACGCTGGCGGACCACACACACCTACGGGATGCTCTATCACCGCCGGGGCCCCGGCTTCGTCACCGTCATGGACCGCAGGGAACGCCCGGCCTCGGCCCGGTTCACCCTCGACCACCCCGATCTGCTGGCCGCCTTCGACGCGCTGCACGACGCGACGCCCCTGGACGCGCTCACCCCCGTGAGCCGTGAGGCCGCCGAACTGCTGGCTGGCGAGCGGCTCGCGCTGATCGTCGACGGCTGGGCGGTGGCGCTGCCGCCGCGCCTGCGCCGCTGGCCCGTGCCCTGCACGGGGATCTGACGGGTGACCACGGCCACGGACGGCACCCCGCTGTGGCGGCACCGTCCGTTCGTCCTGCTGTGCGGCGAGCAGATCGCCAGTTCCCTGGGGCGGCAGATCACGGCCCTCGCCCTGGCACTGCTGGCGGTGACGGGGCTGGGCGCGGGGCCGTTCGGAGCGGCCGCGGTGCTCGCGCTGACCTACCTGCCGGGCGCTGTGCTGAGCCCCCTCGCGGGGGTCATCGTCGACCGGGTGCGGCTGCGGAACCTGCTCGTCGCCGTCACCGCCGCGCAAGCCCTCGTCGTCGGCTCGGTCCCGCTCGCGGACCTGGCCGGACACCTGACCCGCTGGCACCTGTACGCCGTCGCCGTCGTATCCGGCACCCTGACCTTCACGCTCTCGGTGGCACTCCAGGCGGCCCTGCCCCGCGTGGTCCCGACCGGCCGGCTGCTCGGCGCCAACTCCGCGCTGACCGCGGCCCGTACGAGCGGGCAGATCGGCGGCCCCGCGCTCGGCGGCGTCCTGGTCGGGCTCGTCGGCCCCGCCCGGGCCCTGCTCGCCGGCAGCTCGGCCTACGCAGTGGAGGCGCTGCTCGTCCTCGCCCTGCCGGCCGCGCTCAACATACGTAGGAAGCAAGCCGCCCGTACCCCGCTGGACGCGCTGCGCTCCGGCCTCGCCGTCGTCCGCGCCCAGCCGCGGCTGCGCCGGATGATCCTGTCCGGCGCGGGCCTCAACCTCGGCAGCGGCGCCGCCACCGCCCTCTACGTTTTCTATGCCACCCGTGAACTGGCGCTCAGCCCCTGGCAGTTGGGGGCCACTTACGCCACCTACAGTGCGGCCACCGTCGCGGGCGCACTGCTCGCCGGCCGGTTCGCCCGCACCACGGGCCTGTGGCGGGCCACCCAGATGCGCGGGCTCGTGGCGGGCGCCGCGGTGTTCCTGATCCCGGCCGCCTCGCTCGGCCCCGGCTTCGCTCTGTTGCTCGCCTATCAAGTGACGTACGGGCTCTCCGGAACCGTCTGGATGATCTCCATGACGACGACACAGCAACGGGTCACCCCGAGCGACCTGCAGGGCCGTGTCGCCGGGCTCGTGCAGTCCGTGCTCCTGACGACCGTGCCGGTCGGAGCGCTCGGCGGCGGCGCCCTGGCCGCCTGGCTCGGCAACGTACCCGTCCTGCTGGGCTCCGCGGCGGTCGCGCTCGTTTCCGCCGCCACGCTGTGGGCGCCCGTACGGGGCGAAACGGAAGTCCCGGTCCCAGCGGCACCCGAGGCGCCCGCAGCGCCCGGGAGGCCCCCTCAGGGCCGCTCCTGAGGGGATGCCACCGTCGCTCGAAGAGGTCCTGTCATCTCTGTGAGGGTCTCACCGTGTGCTCGCGACGATCACGACGCAGACTGAACCCATGTCATCCACGTCGACCGTGTCTTCAGCGTCCCGCCGCCGCAACTGCCCCGAGTGCCGCCGCGACATCGCCGTCGTCGGGGGCCGCTTCGCCCGCCACGACCCGCCCGGCGCCCGCGACGCGGGCGAACTCGTCTCCTGCCCCGGCTCCCGCCGCCGCGCCCAGCTGGGCGCGGTACAGGACGCGCTCGACGGATACGCGGTCCCACACGTACCGGGCCAGCTGCCGCTCTTCTGAGTACGGCCCGCCCGGTACGCGCTCCTCCGCTCGCCTACGTGGATCAGTTCCCGGCGACCGACTTCACGGCCACCGTCACCGGCGCCGCCCCGGAGACGAGTTCGAGCGTCAGCCCGGCCGTGGCGGGCGTGTCCACCAGCTCGGCGAGGACGACGGCCACGTCGTCGCGCGGCACCGTCCCGCGCCCGGTCGAGGCCTCCAGGCGGACGAGGCCGGTGCCCGCGTCGTTCGTCAGGGATCCGGGCCGCAGGATCGTCCAGTCCAGGCCGGTACGCCGGCGTACGTCGTCGTCGGCCGCGCCCTTGGCCCGCAGATACGCGTCGAAGACCTCGTCACCCTCGTGCGCCGAGTCCGCGCCCATCGACGACACCACGACGTACCGGCGCACCCCGGCCCGCTCCGCCGCGTCCGCGAAGAGCACGGCGGCGTCCCGGTCCACGGTGTCCTTGCGGGCCGTGGTGCTGCCCGGACCCGCGCCCGCCGCGAAGACGGCAGCGCCCGCACCCTGAAGATGCGCGGCGACCTCCTCCACCGACGCCGACTCCAGGTCGCACAAGACCGGTTCCGCACCGGCCGCGCGCAGGTCGTCACCCTGCTCGGCGTTGCGGATGATCCCCGCCACCTCGTCGCCGCGCGCGGACAGCACCCGCTCAAGCCGCAGTGCGATCTGACCATGACCCCCAGCAATGACAATGCGCATGCTTCCGACCGTACGCCGGGCAGCGAAGGTTCGCCGCGCAACCAAGTCCAGCAAGTCCGGCCGACGACGCGCGCGTGAAGGCCAATACGCCTCCACGCGCGCGTAGAGCGCCACAGGAGCGCCTCAAGCCAGGCCGCCGCCCTTGTGCTTGGCGGCCCGGCCCTGCCGTGGCAGATCGAGCGCGACCGCCGCCGCCGAGTCGCAGTACTCCCGCACCGCGCTGGTCCGCGCCACCACCCGCCCCCGGTGCACGACGATCCGGCTGTACGCGAGCGAGAGCGCCGCCGCCAGCTTCTCGCCCCGCACCGCGAGCAACTCCGCGGGGAAACCCGCCTCCAGGCGCACCTCCGGCAGCCCCAGAGCGGCCCTGGCCACCGAACTCACCGCCTCGTACGCGTCCTCGGCCCGCATCCCGTACCGCGAGGCCAGCAAGTACGCGGCCTCCAGCGGATCGCCCCGGCCCACCGGGTTCGAGACGTCGCGCAGCGCACCGCTGCCCGCTGTCACCCGCACTCCGGCCGCCCGCAGCAGCCGGACCGGCGCCACGTCACGGCTGTCCACCCCCGCACACCCGCCCTGCGGCAGGCACGCCACCGTCACCCCGGCCGCCGCGAGCCGGTCCACGGCCCGCCGAGCCGCCTCGCCCGGCACCCGCGCGAGACCACCGAGCGGTCCTACGACGACACCGGAGCGCAGCCCGCCCGCGGCCGCCGCGAGCCGGCCGAGCCGCGCCGGGTCGGTCCCCTCCGTGTGCAGATCGACCGGGCAGCCGTGCTCGGCGGCGACTTCGAGTACCGCCTCCACGTAGCCCGTCGGGTCGGGGTCCAGATCGGGACAACCGCCTACTACGGACGCGCCCATCTTCACCGCGTCCCGCAGCATCGCGAGCCCGTCCGCACCGGCGAGCCCGGTCAGCAGCCGGGGCATCGCGACCGTCCGCAGGTCCGCGAGCCCCACCAGCGAACGCCGCGCCTGCAGAGCGGCCTCCATCGAACCGAGCCCCTCCATGTCGCCGATCCGCACATGGGAACGCAACGCGGTGGCGCCGTGCCCGAGTTGCAGCAGCGCGGACTCGGTGGCGCGGCGCTGGACGTCCTCGGCGTCGTGGTTGACGGGGCCGTCGCACTCCGCGGACAGGGCCGTGGCGCCGTGCGCGTGCGGCTCCGCCGGGGCGGGCAGCAGGAGGTACCCGGAGAGGTCCACGCGCGCGGTGTGGCCGGCGAGGCTGCCGGCCGTACCCACCGCCTTGATACGCCCGCCGCCCAGCCGCACGTCCACGGTCCTGCCGTCGGTGAGCCTGGCCCCGCACAGCAACAGGCCGGAGCTGTCGGGCGCGTCGTCCGGGGAACCGGGGGAAGGGGGCTGCTGAGGCGGGCTGTCGGGCATCGCGCTCCAGAGGGCTCGTCGAGGGCCGGGCCCCATCAGGAGGGCCCTGGTGCTGCGGGCAAGATCACGCAGGATGGGACGAGCCTAGGACGACGGCGAGAGACCTTCGAGGAACCCGAAATAGTCGTACAGATGGGGTCCGTGAGGCACCTGTGTTGATCACCAGAAACGGATTTGGGCGATCGGCGCGCGACCGTGTAATGTCTTCATCGCTCGCCCCAATAGCTCAGTCGGTAGAGCGTCTCCATGGTAAGGAGAAGGTCTGCGGTTCGATTCCGCATTGGGGCTCTGGTGTGAAGTTCCCTCACCTTCGGGTGAGGGGTCATTGCATCACAGCGGTGTAGCTCAGTCGGTAGAGCAAGCGGCTCATAATCGCTGTGTCACCGGTTCAAGTCCGGTCACCGCTACTGACAGTAGCCGATTGTGGGGTCGGTCCTTCGATCGGCTACTCTTTTATGCGTTGAACCCTGTCCCATCCGTTCGTCAAGGAGCACTCACGTGGCTGCCACCGACGTCCGCCCGAAGATCACGCTGGCCTGCGTGGAGTGCAAGGAGCGGAACTACATCACCAAGAAGAACCGGCGTAACGACCCGGACCGACTGGAGATGAAGAAGCACTGCCCGCGTTGCAATGCGCACACCGCGCACCGCGAAACGCGATAGTTTCAGGCTCGTACACGAGGCCGTCCCCGTTAGGGGGCGGCCTCGTGTCGTTGACATACCCAGGACACACCCAGGAGGTGCCGAGTCCATGGCGCTCGACCAGTCCTTCGTGGGGCGGAGCTACCCGCCCACCGCCCCGTACGAGGTCGGCCGGGAGAAGATCCGCGAGTTCGCCGAGGCGGTGGGGGAGACCAATCCCGCCTACGTCGACCGCGAGGCCGCCCGGCAGCTCGGCCATCCCGATGTGATCGCCCCGCCCACCTTCGTGTTCGCGATCACCTTCAAAGCCGCCGGTGTGGTCGTTCACGACCCGGAGCTGGGGCTCGACTACAGCCGAGTCGTGCACGGTGACCAGAAGTTCGCCTACACGCGCCCGGTGCGCGCGGGCGACAGGCTGACCATCAGTTCGACGATCGAGGGCATCAAGTCCCTCGCGGGCAACGACATCATCGACGTCCGCGGTGAGGTCCACGACGAGTCGGGCGAGCACGTCGTGACCGCCTGGACGAAGCTCGTCTCGCGCGCCGCCGAGGAGGCCTGATCATGGCGACGACCATCAAGTACGCGGAGGTCGAGGTCGGCACCGAGTTGCCGGCGCAGACCTTCCCCGTGACGCGCGCCATACTCGTGCAGTACGCGGGCGCCTCCGGTGACTTCAACCCGATCCACTGGAACGAGAAGTTCGCGGTCGAGGTCGGCCTGCCGGACGTGATCGCGCACGGCATGTTCACCATGGCCGAGGCGATCCGTGTCGTCACCGACTGGACCGTCGACCCGGCCGCCGTCGTCGAGTACGGCGTGCGCTTCACCAAGCCGGTGATCGTCCCGAACGACGACAAGGGCGCCGAGATCCAGGTCAGCGCCAAGGTCGCGGCCAAGCTCGACGACAACCGCGTACGGGTCGACCTGACCGCCATGAGTGCGGGACAGAAGGTACTCGGGATGTCGCGGGCGATCGTCCAGCTCGTCTGAGCTCGAACCCGATCCGGTCCGGCCCAGTCCGACGCAGGACTACGTAGCTGTGAGTAAGGGGCGTCCTCGATGGAGGGCGCCCCTTACTGTGTCCTCCGGCACATTCCGGGGTTGACTAGGGTAGTGATTGGCCACTAACTTACTCGCATGGTCAGGATGAGTGCGGAGGAGCGGCGTGAGAGCGTCGTTCGTGCGGCGGTGATCGAGTTCGCCCGCGGCGGTTACAAGGGGACGTCCACCGAGGCGATCGCCAAGCGGGTGGGTGTCTCGCAGCCGTATCTCTTCCGGCTCTTCCCGGGCAAGGAGGCCATCTTCCTCGCGGCGGCCCGCCGTTGCTGCGAGCAGACCACCGAGGTGTTCCGCAAGGCGTCCGAGGGGCTGGAGGGGGTCGAAGTCTCGGAGGCCCTGGGTGCGGCCTATCTGTCCCTCATCGCCGATGACCCCGACATGCTGCTCATGCAGATGCAGCTCTACGTGGCGGTGGCTGCCGCGGAGGCGTCGGGTGAAGCGGCGTTCGGCGACGAGATCCGCGGTCTGTGGATGGAGATGTACGACACGGTCCTGCTGGCCATGGGTGCGGACGTCGACGAGACGAGCACGTTCCTCGCCGAAGGGATGCTGATCAACGTCCTGGTGTCGATGGGCTTCCCGTCCGATCACCGGGTCTGGGCCGGCTGCTTCAAGTCGCCGGAGGGCAAACAGATCGACAAGCCATGCGGGACAGGTAAGCAAGTCGGGCAAGACATGTAAGGCAGCGCTGGCGCCACGGGGGTGCGTACCTTTGTCGCCGCAAAAGTTAGTCATCAATAACTAACCTAGAGACCTCAAGGGGAAAAAGATGTCACAGGGGACAGCGACATCACAGCGCGGGGGAGCCGTCTGGGCCCTCGTCATCACCAGCGTCGCCGGATTCATGGCGGCTCTCGACAATCTCGTCGTCACCACGGCCCTGCCGTCCATCCGCCAGGACCTCGGCGGCGCCCTCGACGACCTGGAATGGACGGTCAGCGCCTACACGCTCACCTTCGCCGTGCTGCTGATGTTCGGCGCCGCACTCGGTGACCGGTTCGGGCGCCGGCGGCTCTTCCTGGTCGGCATCACGATCTTCACCGTGGCCTCGGCCGGGGCCGCCATGTCCTCCGGTATCGGCGCCCTGATCGCCGCCCGCGCGGTGCAGGGCGTCGGCGGCGCGATCATGATGCCGCTCACGCTGACCCTGCTCAGCGCGGCGGTCCCGGCGGCCAAGCGCGGCATGGCGTTCGGCATCTGGGGCGCGGCCAACGGCCTGGCGGTCGCCTCCGGGCCGCTCATCGGCGGCACCCTCACCGAGCACGTCTCCTGGCACTGGATCTTCTGGGTGAACGTCCCGGTGGGCCTCGCCCTGCTGCCGCTCGCCCGTCTGCGCCTCAAGGAGTCCCACGGCACCGGCGCCCCGCTCGACATCGTGGGCACCCTGCTCGCCAGCGGCGGCCTCTTCGGGATCGTGTACGGACTCGTGCGCGCGCCCATCGTCGGCTGGACGGACGTGGTCGTCCTCACCGGACTGTTCGCCGGTACGGCGCTGCTCATCGGGTTCGTGCACCACGGCATACGCGGCAAGAACCCCATGCTCCCCATGCGGCTCTTCCGCTCCCGCGCCTTCGCGGGGGTCAACGCCGCGAGCCTGCTGATGTTCCTCGGGATGTTCGGCTCGATCTTCCTGCTCAGTCAGTTCCTGCAGGGCGTGCTCGGCTACTCGCCCACCGAGGCGGGGCTGCGGATGCTGCCCTGGACGGGGATGCCGATGCTGGTCGCGCCGATCGCCGGATACCTCTCCGACCGGATCAGCGGCCGCACGATCGCCGCTACCGGCCTGTTCCTGCAGGCGATCGGGCTCGGCTGGTTCGCCAGTGTGATCTCCGCCGACGTCTCGTACGCGGCCCAGCTGCCGGCCCTGATCATCAGTGGCGTCGGCATGGCCCTGTACTTCGCCCCGGCCTCCAACCTGGTCATGTCCAGCGTCCGCCCGGAGGAGCAGGGCATCGCCTCCGGCTCCAACAACGCACTGCGCGAGGTCGGCGGCGCGCTCGGTATCGCCATCATGGCGTCGATCTTCTCGGCGCAGGGCGGCTACGACAGCGCGCAGCACTTCGTGAGCGGCATCGAGCCCGCGCTGTGGGTGGGCGCCGCGGTGGTCGCCGTCGGCGGTGTCGCCGCGATGCTCATCCCGCGGACACGGCACACACCGACCGTGGCCCGGGACACCGAGCCCGCCGCCCCGGTGCTGGAAAGCGCCTGACGTTTCCCGGTACGGCGACGGCCCCGCCCGGGTGGCGGGGCCGTTCTCGTACCCTGGACCGCGTGCAGGAACTCCACGACGCCCCCCTCGCCCCCCTGACCACCTTCCGGCTCGGCGGCCCCGCCACCCGGCTGCTCACCGCGACGACCGACGCCGAGGTGATCGACGCGGTGCGCGAGGCCGATGCCGCAGGCACCCCGCTGCTGATCATCGGCGGCGGCAGCAACCTCGTCATCGGCGACCGGGGCTTCGAAGGAACGGCCCTGCGCATCGCCACCAAGGGCTTCGAACTCGACGGTACGAAGCTTGAGTTGGCGGCCGGTGAGGTGTGGACCGACGCCGTGGCGCGCACCGTCGAGGCGGGGCTCGCGGGCATCGAGTGCCTCGCCGGGATCCCCGGCTCCGCGGGCGCGACGCCGATCCAGAACGTGGGGGCGTACGGCCAGGAGGTCTCCGCCACGATCACCGAGGTGGTCGCCTACGACCGCACGGCGGGTGAGACGGTCACGATGCCGAACGCCGAGTGCGCCTTCTCGTACCGCCACAGCCGTTTCAAGGCCGAACCCGACCGCTACGTAGTGCTGCGGGTGCGCTTCGAGCTGGAGGACGCGGGCGGCCTGAGCGCTCCCATCAAGTACCCCGAGACCGCCCGCACCCTCGGTGTCGAGGCGGGCGACCGGGTCCCCGCCGCCACCGCGCGCGAGACCGTCCTGAAGCTGCGCTCCGGGAAGGGCATGGTGCTCGACCCGGAGGACCACGACACATGGTCGGCCGGTTCGTTCTTCACCAACCCGATCCTTACGGATGCGGAGTTCTCCGCCTTCCGCGCGCGCGTGGCCGAGCGCCTCGGCCCTGACGCGAAGGCCCCCGCGTTCCCGGCGGGGGAGGGGCTGACGAAGACCTCGGCGGCCTGGCTCATCGACAAGGCGGGCTTCACCAAGGGCTACGGCACCGGCCCGGCCCGCATCTCCACGAAGCACACGCTCGCCCTCACCAACCGCGGCCACGCCACCACCGAGGACCTGCTCGCCCTGGCCCGGGAGGTCGTGGCGGGTGTGCACGAGGCGTTCGGGGTGACGCTGGTCAACGAGCCGGTCACTGTCGGCGCAAGCCTCTGAGCCGGGTGCTCGCGATGCCGCCTAGTAGGCGACCCCGACCCCCTGCTTGACCGTCGCCGGGTCGTCCGTCATCGCCAGCATCGCGTGCGCCACGTCCGCGCGGCCGATGAAGCGGCCCGAGCGCGGGAAGCCGCCCACGACTTTGCGGTACGAGCCCGTCAGCGGCTTGTCCTGCAGGCGCGGGGGCCGCACCGAGGTCCAGTCCGTCGCGCTGCTCGCCAACTCGGCCTCCATGGCGGCCAGATCGTCGTAGACGGCCTTCAGGATCACGCCGATCGTCTTCAGCATCATGCGGTCGGCCACGGGTGAGTCCGCCGGCTGCGGACCCACCGGGGCCGCGCTGACCACCAGGAGCCGGCGCACGTTCTCCGCGTCCATCGCCCTCAGGACCGAACGGGTCAGCTCCGCCGCGATCCCCGCGTCCGCGCGCCTGCGGGCGCCGAGACCGGAGAGCACGGCGTCGCGGCCCGCGACCGCCGGACGCAGCGACCCCGGGTCCGAGAGGTCGCCGCGGAACACCTTGAGGCGTTCGCCGGTGACCGTGAACCGCGCCGGGTCCCGTACGACCGCGGTGACCTGATGGCCGGAGACCAGGGCCTGCCGGACGATCTCCTGCCCGATGCCACCAGTAGCACCGAAAACCGTGAGCTTCATGGCGTACCTCCAGGTGCGCTCCACGTGGTGGGTGAGTACTCACTCACCCCCGCTCGCCCTTAGGGTGAGTGAGTACTCACCCTCGCGTCAAGGTTGCTTGGAGACTGCATGGACCAGAAACCGGCCCGGGACCGCATCGTCGACGCGGCCCACGACCTCATGCTGACCATCGGCCTCGCCCGCACCACCACCAAGCAGATCGCCAAAGCGGCGGACTGCTCCGAAGCGGCGCTCTACAAGTACTTCGCCAACAAGGAGGAGCTCTTCGTGACGGTGCTCAACGAGCGCCTCCCGAAGCTGGGTTCACTCCTCGGCCGCCTCCTTGCAGAAGGCGCGGGGGACCCGGGCCGTACGGTGGAGGAGAACCTCACCGACATCGCCCACGAAGCGGCACTCTTCTACGAGCAGACGTTCCCGATGGCCGCATCCCTGTATGCGGAACCCCAGCTGAAGCGCCGCCATGAAGAGGTCCTGCGCGAGATGGGCTCGGGGCCGCACCGGCCGATCCAGGGACTCGACGCCTACTTGCGAGCCGAACAGGGGGCGGGGCGCATCAGCCCCGACGCCGACACATATGCGGCCGCGTCCCTCCTCCTGGGAGCCTGCGCGCAGCGCGCCTTCGCCTACGAGATGTCCCCGGACCGCAAGCCGCCGCAGCCGGTGGACGTGTTCGCGGCGCATATCGCGCACACCCTGCTCACAGGAATCGCATAAGGTCTCCCCATTTCCTGGGGAGGGGATCATTCATGCGTGCAGTGGCACGCCGTGCTGCCGTGTCCGCGGTGAGCACGGTACTGGTGGGGATACTCGCGACAGCCGGATGCGGCCGGGCCGCGCAGTCCGGGGACGACAACGGGGAAGACGACCACGGACAGCGTGACACGGCCGCGTACACCACCGTCGGTCAGCTGCCCGAACGGCTGGCCCCGGACGGCACAACCGTCGTGGTCGGTTCGCCGACGGCCCCTACGACGGTGCGACTCTACGAGGACATGCGCTGCCCCGTGTGCGAGGAGTACGAGGTCGACGGCGGGGGCGAGGCGCTGCGCACGCTCGCTCTGAAGGGCGAGGTCAGAGCCGAGTACACGCTGGCCTCCTTCCTCGACGACCGGGTGGGAGGCAGCGGTTCGAAGCGCGCCGCCAACGCACTGCGGGCCGCCTTGGAGCAGGGCAAGTTCATCGAGTTCCACGACGTCCTCTTCAGCCATCAGCCCGAAGAGGTCGTCGACGGCTACACCGACGCCTTCCTGTTGCGCATGGCGTCCCGTGTGAAGGGCCTGCGGGGCGAGGAGTTCGACACCGCGGTGCGCACCATGAAGTACCGCGCTTTCGTGACCGCTTCGGAGACGGCGTACGAGCAGGACAAGGCCCCCGGCACCCCGACGTTCGCGGTGAACGGCGACATCGTGCCGGACCACCTGCGCGGTGCCATGTTCGACGCGGAACTGCTGCCGGCGGCGGTCAGAATGCTGGCCGCCGGCGTGACACCCGCCCCGGAACAGCCCTAGGGCTCACCGGCCAGCCACTCCCCGATGCCGCTCAGCAGCTTCTCCTGGACGTCCACGGGCGCGGCCGAGCCGCGTACGGACTGCCGTGCCAGCTCCGCCAGTTCGGCGTCGGAGAAGTCGTGGTGGCGGCGCGCGATGTCGTACTGGGCGGCCAGGCGCGAGCCGAACAGGAGCGGGTCGTCGGCGCCCAGCGCCATCGGCACCCCGGCGTCGAAGAGTGTGCGCAGCGGCACGTCCTCGGGCTTCTCGTAGACGCCGAGCGCGACGTTCGAGGCCGGGCACACCTCGCACGTCACCCCCCGGTCCGCGAGCCGCTTCAGCAGCCGCGGGTCCTCGGCGGCGCGCACGCCGTGCCCGATCCGGGTGGCGTCCAGGTCGTCGAGGCAGTCCCGTACGGACGCGGGGCCGGTCAGCTCGCCGCCGTGCGGCGCGGACAGCAGCCCGCCCTCCCGCGCGATGTGGAAGGCCCGGTCGAAGTCGCGCGCCATTCCGCGCCGTTCGTCGTTGGAGAGGCCGAACCCGACGATGCCCCGGTCCGCGTACCGCACCGCGAGCCGCGCCAGCGTACGGGCGTCCAGAGGGTGCTTCATGCGGTTGGCCGCGACGAGCACGCGCATCCCGAGCCCGGTGTCCCGCGCGGCCCTGTCGACGGCGTCGAGGATGACCTCCATTGCCGCGATCAGACCGCCGAGCCGGGGCGCGTAGGACGTCGGGTCGACCTGGATCTCCAGCCACCCGGACCCGTCCGCGATGTCCTCCTCCGCGGCCTCCCGTACAAGACGTTGAATGTCCTCGGGGGCCCGCAGGCAGGAACGCGCCGCATCGTAGAGGCGCTGGAACCTGAACCAGCCGCGCTCGTCCGTGGCCCGCAGCTTCGGGGGCTCCGCGCCGGTCAGCGCGTCGGGCAGCCGTACGCCGTACTTGTCGGCGAGTTCGAGCAGTGTCGTGGGCCGCATCGACCCGGTGAAATGCAGATGCAGGTGGGCCTTCGGCAACTGACGGACATCACGTAGTACACGCTCCATCCCAAGATCCTGCCGCACACACGTGTAGTACCGGTAGCGCCTTTCCCCTTTCGGGGTCTCGACCGAACGAAGAAACGGGCCGCCTCCGTAAGGAGACGGCCCGCCCAACAGGGACTACTGACGACTACAGGGACGCGAAAAGTCAGTCCTGCGCCTCGGCCAGCAGCTTCTGGATGCGGGAGACACCCTCGACGAGGTCCTCGTCGCCCAGCGCGTAGGAAAGCCGCAGATAACCCGGCGTACCGAAGGCCTCGCCGGGAACCACCGCGACCTCGGCCTCCTCCAGGATGAGCGCCGCCAGCTCGACGGAGTCCTGCGGACGCCTGCCGCGGATCTCCTTGCCGAGCAGCCCCTTCACGGACGGGTACGCGTAGAAGGCACCCTCCGGCTCCGGGCAGACGACGCCGTCGATCTCGTTGAGCATCCGCACGATCGTCTTGCGGCGCCGGTCGAAGGCCTCGCGCATCTTCTCCACGGCGGTCAGGTCGCCGGACACGGCGGCGAGCGCGGCCGCCTGCGCCACGTTGGAGACGTTCGAGGTCGCGTGCGACTGGAGGTTCGTCGCCGCCTTCACGACGTCCTTCGGGCCGACGATCCAGCCCACGCGCCAGCCGGTCATCGCGTACGTCTTCGCGACCCCGTTGACCACGATGCACTTGTCACGCAGCTCGGGAAGGATCGCCGGCAGCGACGTGAACTTCGCGTCCCCGTACACGAGGTGCTCGTAGATCTCGTCCGTCATGACCCACAGGCCGTGCTCCAGCGCCCAGCGCCCGATGGCCTCCGCGTCGGCCTCGCTGTACACGGCGCCCGTCGGGTTCGACGGCGAGACGAAGAGCACGACCTTCGTGCGCTCGGTGCGCGCCGCCTCCAGCTGCTCGACGGAGACGCGGTACCCGGTCGTCTCGTCGGCCACGACGTCCACCGGCACACCGCCCGCGAGCCGGATCGACTCCGGGTACGTGGTCCAGTACGGCGCCGGGACGATGACCTCGTCGCCCGGGTCGAGGATCGCGGCGAACGCCTGGTAGATCGCCTGCTTGCCGCCGTTCGTCACGAGGACCTGGGAGGCGTCGATCTCGTAGCCGGAGTCGCGCAGGGTCTTCGCGGCGATCGCGGCCTTCAGCTCGGGCAGGCCGCCGGCCGGCGTGTAGCGGTGGAACTTCGGGTTCTTGCAGGCCTCGATGGCCGCCTCGACCACGTAGTCGGGGGTCGGGAAGTCGGGTTCACCGGCGCCGAAGCCGATCACCGGACGCCCTGCGGCCTTGAGGGCCTTGGCCTTGGCGTCGACGGCGAGGGTCGCGGACTCGGAGATGGAGCCGACGCGGGCCGAGACCCGACGCTCAGTAGGAGAGGAACCAGCAGACGGAGAAGGAGTTGCAGCGCTCATAACCCCATCGTTCCAGACCCGAAACCCGCCCGGCACACGGGTTTCGAAGACCATCCGATCCGCTCTTGATCCACTGGTGGTCCGGATCTGTTCGACGGAGGGCCACGGAACACGTACACTCACTGCTCGTTGGCCTTCACCGGCCGCACCTTCCGACCGCACTCCGTGCAGCCGGGCGGATGCGGTACGTTGGGGGAAACAAAGGGTCGTAGCTCAATTGGTAGAGCACTGGTCTCCAAAACCAGCGGTTGGGGGTTCAAGTCCCTCCGGCCCTGCTCACACTCCTTCGCCAGGATGTGTGCGGATTGTACGTACTGCATTGCACCGCCGTGCGGCTCAACCGGGCGCGGCACGGCCACGACCCGGAATCAGGTGAGGACGCGTGACGGACGCCGTGGGCTCCATCGACATGCCTGATGCCCAGGATGAGGCGCCGGAGTCCAAGAAGAAGGCCCGCAAGGGCGGCAAGCGCGGCAAGAAGGGCCCCTTCGGCCGCCTCGCTCTCTTCTACCGCCAGATCGTCGCGGAGCTCCGCAAGGTCGTCTGGCCGACTCGCAACCAGCTCACCACGTACACCACCGTGGTGATTGTGTTCGTCGTCATCATGATCGGCCTGGTGACCGTGATTGACTATGGGTTCAACCATCTCGTCAAGTACGTTTTCGGCTGAGCCGACAGCGGAGGGCGCCGGACCACGGCGTCCCTTTCGCATGTTCCACCCCTATGTATCCAGGAAGAAGCAGCCACAGTGTCTGACCCGAACCTGAACGAGGCGATCGAGCCGGTCGAGTCCGTTGAGGACGAGACCGACATCGTCGAGGCGGCGGACGCCGAGGAGCCGGACCAGGCCGAGGCTGCCGACATCGCCGCCGGTGAGCCCGCCGAGGAAGCGGCCCTTGAGGTCGAGACCGACGGCGGCACCGACGCCGAGGCCTCCGAAGACGACGAGGCCTCCGAGGACGCAGAAGGCGCCGAGGACACGGCCGTCGAGGCCGAGACCGACGCCGAGGAAGCCGTCGAGGAGCAGGTCGACCCGATCACCGCGCTCCGCGAGGAACTGCGCGGCCTGCCCGGCGAGTGGTACGTGATCCACACCTACGCGGGCTACGAGAAGCGCGTGAAGGCCAACCTCGAGCAGCGTGCCGTCTCGCTGAACGTCGAGGAGTTCATCTACCAGGCCGAGGTCCCCGAAGAGGAGATCGTCCAGATCAAGAACGGCGAGCGCAAGAACGTCCGGCAGAACAAGCTGCCCGGTTACGTTCTCGTCCGCATGGATCTGACGAACGAGTCCTGGGGCGTCGTCCGCAACACCCCCGGCGTCACCGGCTTCGTGGGCAACGCCTACGACCCGTACCCGCTGACCCTGGACGAGATCGTCAAGATGCTCGCCCCGGAGGCCGAGGAGAAGGCCGCCCGTGAGGCCGCCGAGGCCGAGGGCAAGCCGGCTCCGTCCCGCAAGGTCGAGGTCCAGGTCCTGGACTTCGAGGTCGGCGACTCGGTCACCGTCACCGACGGCCCGTTCGCGACGCTGCAGGCGACGATCAACGAGATCAACGCCGACTCGAAGAAGGTCAAGGGCCTCGTCGAGATCTTCGGCCGCGAGACCCCGGTCGAGCTCAGCTTCGACCAGATCCAGAAGAACTAGTACCTCCCGGTACCTTCTGGACACACCGCTTCCGAACAGGTCAGACGGGCTCTCAAAAGCCTGTCTGACCTGCTCGGTTTTTAGCCGCGCATGGATACCCGTTATCGTTGTGCGGTATGCCTCCATCCGGATGATCCGGACGATCATTCACCACGATGGCGGCTGAACACTCTCACTAAGACCCGGAGAGAGAGCACATGCCTCCCAAGAAGAAGAAGGTCACGGGGCTCATCAAGCTCCAGATCCAGGCCGGCGCTGCCAACCCGGCTCCGCCGGTCGGCCCCGCGCTGGGCCAGCACGGCGTCAACATCATGGAGTTCTGCAAGGCCTACAACGCCGCGACCGAGTCGCAGCGCGGTTGGGTCATCCCGGTGGAGATCACGGTCTACGAAGACCGCTCCTTCACCTTCATCACCAAGACCCCGCCGGCCGCGAAGATGATCCTCAAGGCCGCCGGTGTCGAGAAGGGCTCTGGCGAGCCGCACAAGACCAAGGTCGCCAAGATCACCGAGGCGCAGGTCCGCGAGATCGCCACGACCAAGATGACCGACCTGAACGCCAATGACCTGGACGCCGCGTCCAAGATCATTGCCGGCACCGCCCGCTCCATGGGCATCACGGTCGAGGGCTGACCTCACCCCCGTAAGGCCAACCGTGGAAGGGCCTGCTCGGCCCGGACCACGACTCCTCAGAACACACAGGAGCAGTAGTGAGCAAGCGCAGCAAGAATCTCCGCGCTGCGGACGCCAAGATCGACCGGGACAAGCTCTACGCCCCGCTCGAGGCCGTCCGTCTCGCCAAGGAGACCTCCGCGTCGAAGTTCGACGGCACCGTCGAGGTCGCCTTCCGCCTGGGCGTTGACCCGCGCAAGGCCGACCAGATGGTCCGTGGCACCGTGAACCTTCCGCACGGCACCGGCAAGACCGCCCGGGTCCTGGTCTTCGCGACCGGTGACCGTGCTGCGGCCGCGGAAGCCGCCGGCGCCGACATTGTCGGCTCCGACGAGCTCATCGACGAGATCTCCAAGGGCAACCGCCTGAACGAGTTCGACGCCGTCGTCGCCACCCCGGACCTCATGGGCAAGGTCGGCCGCCTCGGCCGCGTGCTCGGTCCCCGTGGCCTCATGCCGAACCCGAAGACCGGCACCGTGACCCCGGACGTGGCCAAGGCCGTGAACGAGATCAAGGGTGGCAAGATCGAGTTCCGCGTCGACAAGCACTCGAACCTGCACTTCATCATCGGCAAGGCGTCCTTCGACGACACCCAGCTGGTGGAGAACTACGGCGCGGCGCTGGAGGAGATCCTCCGTCTGAAGCCGTCCGCCGCCAAGGGTCGCTACATCAAGAAGGCCGCGATCAGCACCACGATCGGCGCCGGCATTCCGGTCGACCCGAACCGCACCCGCAACCTCCTCACCGAGGAGGACCCGGCCGCGGTCTGAGCTGTCACAGCTCGCCCAAGTCGGCGACGGGTCCCGCACCTTTCGAGGTGCGGGGCCCGTTCCTCTTTTCCGCTCCGTACGGGCGCGGCACTGCGCTAGCGTCGCCGTGACCGACCGGGGGAGCGGATGACGTACGTACGAAAGGTCCTGGGCGTCACGGCGGTGTGCGCGCTGCTCGTGGCCTGCGGAGGCGAGCAGGCGGCGGACCAGGGCGCCGTCGACGCGCTGCGCACCGCCCAGGAGAAGGTCGCCGCGGCGGGCTCGGCGCGCGTCGAGGCGACGATGGACACCGGCGACCGGCTCGCCTCACGCAGCGCGGGCACGCTCAGCTGGTCCGACGGTGTCGAGGGCACGCTCACGGTGCGCGTCACCGGCGGCGAACTGGCGGCCGACACCCGTAAGTTCGGCGGAGACCCGTCCCAGACGCGCTTTCTGGGGGACGCCTACTACACGCGGATGACCGACGCGTTCGCCGCTCTCCAGGGCGGCCGGCACTGGATCCGCCACCCGTACGACGCCGGCAGCGACCTCACCCCGGCCGATTCCCTCAAGGCGCTTGTCGCCGCGCGCGACCTCCGCAGGGTGGGCAAGGAGACCGTGCGCGGTACCCGGGCCAGCCACTACCGGGGCACCTCCGGCGGGCAGCGCATCGACGTCTGGATAGACGCCCGGCACCTTCTGGTGCGGCGCACCCAGCGCGCGGGCGACTTCACCAGCACCGTCCACTACCGCGACTACGGAAGCGCCGCGGCCGCCGAGCGCCCGCCCCTGCACGACACGGTCGACTTCAAGGACGTCACGAAGGACGGCTGACCCGGGCCGGACATCAACGGCCCGTATATCCCCGGCCTGTTGTCGGAGGCGTCGGTTATCGTGCGATCAGTACAGGTGTTCCTAGGGGTGGGATTGAGATGACTGTTGTCGTACGACGCGCGCTCGGCGCTGCCGCCGCGACCGTGCTGCTGTGTACCGGGGCCGTGGCCTGCGGGGGTGGATCCGACAAGGCGGCCGAGGAGGCGCCGCAGTCGCACGCGCAGGTGACGCAGGTGCTGACGGCCGCGTACAAGAAGACCGCCGAGGCCAAGTCCGCCAAGGTCGAGATGACGATGAAGACGCCGGCCGCGCTGGGCGGCGGCACCATGACGATGTCCGGCACCATGGGCTGGGACCCGACCGTCATGGATATGACGATGAGCGGCTCCGCCTTCACCGCCGCCGATCCGGACGCGCCCAAGAATGTGCGCATGGTCTGGCAGGACAACGTGATGTACATGGACATGGGCGCGGCCGCGGCCAAGGACATGGACGGCAAGCGCTGGATGAAGATGGACCTCGGCGCCGCCGCGAAGCAGTCCGGCGACGAGAACCTCACCAGCCAGCTGACCGGCAGCGTGGACAGCATGAACCAGGACCCGGCCCAGCAGATCGCGGTCCTGCTCGACTCCCCGAACCTGAAGCACATCGGCTCCGCCGAGATCGACGGCGTACAGACCCAGCACTACAAGGGCAAGCTGACCGTCGACGAGATGATGGCGAAGAACGACTCGCTGAAGGTCCTCAGCAAGTCCGAGCGCAGCCAGCTTCTGAAGAACGTCAAGAAGGCCGGTATCGACGACTACGACACCGAGCTGTGGATCAACGACGACGATCTGCCGGTCCGGATGGACGTCACCATGGACAGCTCCCAGGGCGCCGTCGACATGTCGATGCGGTACTCGGACTACGGTGCCGCCGTGAAGGTCGACGTGCCGCCCGCCGGACAGACCTTCGACTTCATGGAGATGCTGAAGGAGATCGGCGCGGCGGCGGGCTCCGGCACCGGCGCCGACGCGGCCGATTCGGGGCTGGACAGCGCCGTCTGAGCGGATTTGCCTGCCGCCGCTCCTTTCACGTAACCTTCCACAGAAGCCAAAGACCGCTGGTCGTTGCCGTGTGCTCGTCAGAGTGTGCGGTGGCCGAAGGATCCGCTGAAATTGCGGACGACCCGCGTAGGTGACTGTGGAAGTGCTCCCGGATTCTCATGGATTCCGGTTGAGTTCACGCCCTGGCGCCTGCGCCGGGGCGTTTCGTTTTCCCAGTCTCCTTCTGAGCGGTCCTCATCACCCGGAAGGAGGCCGACGCTCTATGCCGACGCCCGACAAGGCTGCCGCGGTAGCCGAGCTCACGGACAAGTTCCGCAGCTCGAACGCCGCCGTGCTGACCGAGTACCGGGGTCTCACCGTGGCCCAGCTCAAGCAGCTGCGCCGCTCCCTCGGTGAGAACTCCGAGTACGCCGTGGTGAAGAACACGCTGACCAAGATCGCGGCCAACGAGGCCGGGATCGACACGCTGGACGACCTCTTCACGGGTCCGACGGCGGTTGCCTTCGTCACCGGTGACCCGGTGGTGTCGGCGAAGGGTCTTCGTGACTTCGCCAAGGACAACCCCAACCTCGTCATCAAGGGCGGTGTCCTTGACGGCAAGGCGCTGTCCGCCGACGAGATCAAGAAGCTCGCGGACCTCGAGTCCCGCGAGGTTCTGCTCAGCAAGCTGGCCGGTGCCTTCAAGGGTAAGCAGACGCAGACTGCTCAGCTCTTCCAGGCGCTGCCCACGAAGTTCGTCCGCACCGCGGAGGCGCTTCGTGCCAAGCAGGCCGAGCAGGGCGGTGCCGAGTAATTCGGCTCGCACATTGACCCTCGCCGCATAGGCGGCGGAGGTCGTAGCGGGCCGAATGTACGCCCGCTTCACATGTACATCCGGCACCAGCCGAATTAGTGGAAGGATCGCCCATCATGGCGAAGCTCAGCCAGGAAGACCTGCTCGCCCAGTTCGAGGAGATGACCCTCATCGAGCTCTCCGAGTTCGTGAAGGCCTTCGAGGAGAAGTTCGACGTCACCGCCGCCGCGGCCGTCGCCGTTGCCGGTCCCGCCGCCGGTGCCCCGGTCGAGGCCGAGGCCGAGCAGGACGAGTTCGACGTCATCCTCACGGGTGCCGGCGAGAAGAAGATCCAGGTCATCAAGGTCGTGCGTGAGCTGACCTCCCTCGGCCTGAAGGAGGCCAAGGACCTCGTCGACGGCACCCCGAAGCCGGTCCTCGAGAAGGTCGCCAAGGAGGCCGCCGAGAAGGCCGCCGAGTCCCTCAAGGCCGCCGGCGCCTCCGTCGAGGTCAAGTGACCTTGCGAGTCTGCTGACTCCTTTTCGGTGAAACTGCTCCCTCGGGGGCTGTAACGCTGACGTACCGAAGGGCGATCACCCAACTGGGTGGTCGCCCTTCGGCGTTCGCTGGCTCGCGCGTCAACGGTGCCTTGCACTGTCGGTCCCGCAGAGTATGGTGATCTTCGTTGTGCCTCAGGCCACTCCTGTTCGGTCAAGAGGGGGCCTTGACGAACCGCACGCAGCGCGCAATTCTCAGGACGCGTCGTCACAACGATCCGGATCCGAGGCATGGATCGACGACGAAG
Organism: Streptomyces sp. NPDC050264; assembly: GCF_040655895.1. Taxonomy (NCBI): domain Bacteria; kingdom Bacillati; phylum Actinomycetota; class Actinomycetes; order Kitasatosporales; family Streptomycetaceae; genus Streptomyces; species Streptomyces sp. NPDC050264. Next base: position 20,667 of record NZ_JBFAKV010000004.1, on the reverse strand, counting down.
AGGGCAGTAAGGATGTGCGCTCAGCGCACAAGGCATGCCGCAGACGGTGGACGGTTGAGAACAACGAGGGTGTCAAAAAACCCGCACTGGACATCAGTGGGCCTTCTGGCTACACTGTCCCTTTGCGCTGCCTGTTAGCTGCTCCCTGCCCGTCACCAGGGGCATGCCCTCGCTTGAGCACAGTGGACTGAATCAGCCCTGACCTGGCCAAACGGCCAAGCTGGGGAAGGCTCTGTCGCTCTGCCCCGCTTGGGACCGGTACGCGCGTAGTGAGTCCGAGCCCTCGGAAGGACCCCCTCTTGGCCGCCTCGCGCAACGCCTCGACCGCGAATACGAACAACGGCGCCAGCACCGCCCCGCTGCGCATCTCCTTTGCAAAGATCAAGGAGCCCCTCGAGGTTCCGAACCTTCTTGCGCTGCAGACCGAAAGCTTCGACTGGCTGCTCGGCAATGACGCGTGGAAGGCTCGTGTCGAGGCGGCTCTCGAAAGCGGACAGAACGTCCCCACCAAGTCCGGTCTGGAGGAGATCTTCGAGGAGATCTCTCCGATCGAGGACTTCTCCGGGTCGATGTCTCTGACCTTCCGCGACCACCGCTTCGAGCCTCCCAAGAACTCGATCGACGAGTGCAAGGAGCGCGACTTCACGTTCGCCGCCCCGCTCTTCGTCACCGCCGAGTTCACCAACAACGAGACCGGCGAGATCAAGTCCCAGACGGTCTTCATGGGCGACTTCCCGCTCATGACCAACAAGGGCACCTTCGTCATCAACGGCACCGAGCGTGTCGTCGTGTCGCAGCTGGTCCGTTCGCCGGGTGTCTACTTCGACTCCTCCATCGACAAGACGTCCGACAAGGACATCTTCTCGGCCAAGGTCATCCCGTCCCGGGGTGCCTGGCTGGAGATGGAGATCGACAAGCGCGACATGGTCGGTGTCCGCATCGACCGCAAGCGCAAGCAGTCCGTCACCGTCCTGCTCAAGGCTCTCGGTTGGACGACCGAGCAGATCCTGGAGGAGTTCGGCGAGTACGAGTCCATGCGCGCCACCCTGGAGAAGGACCACACGCAGGGCCAGGACGACGCGCTCCTCGACATCTACCGCAAGCTGCGCCCGGGCGAGCCGCCCACGCGTGAGGCTGCTCAGACGCTGCTCGAGAACCTCTACTTCAACCCGAAGCGCTACGACCTCGCGAAGGTCGGCCGCTACAAGGTGAACAAGAAGCTCGGCGCGGAAGAGCCGCTGGACGCCGGCGTGCTCACCACCGACGACATCATCGCCACGATCAAGTACCTGGTGAAGCTGCACGCCGGTGAGACGGAGACGGTCGGCGAGTCCGGTCGTTCGATCATCGTCGAGACCGACGACATCGACCACTTCGGCAACCGTCGTATCCGTAACGTCGGCGAGCTCATCCAGAACCAGGTCCGTACGGGTCTCGCCCGTATGGAGCGCGTCGTGCGTGAGCGCATGACCACCCAGGACGTCGAGGCGATCACGCCGCAGACCCTGATCAACATTCGCCCGGTCGTGGCGTCGATCAAGGAGTTCTTCGGTACGTCGCAGCTGTCCCAGTTCATGGACCAGAACAACCCGCTCTCGGGCCTGACGCACAAGCGTCGTCTCAACGCCCTGGGCCCGGGTGGTCTCTCCCGTGAGCGGGCCGGCTTCGAGGTCCGCGACGTGCACCCGTCCCACTACGGCCGCATGTGCCCGATCGAGACCCCTGAAGGCCCGAACATCGGCCTGATCGGTTCGCTCGCCTCGTACGGCCGGATCAACGCGTTCGGCTTCATCGAGACGCCGTACCGCAAGGTCACCGGTGGTGTCGTCGGCGACGAGGTCGACTACCTCACGGCCGACGAGGAGGACCGGTTCGTCATCGCTCAGGCCAACGCGCCGCTGAGCGACGAGTTCCGGTTCGAGGAGGCCCGCGTCCTGGTCCGCCGTCGTGGCGGAGAGGTCGACTACGTCCCCGGTGACGACGTCGACTACATGGACGTCTCGCCGCGCCAGATGGTGTCGGTCGCGACCGCCATGATCCCGTTCCTCGAGCACGACGACGCCAACCGCGCGCTCATGGGCGCGAACATGATGCGGCAGGCCGTTCCGCTCATCAAGTCCGAGGCGCCGCTCGTCGGCACCGGCATGGAGTACCGCTGCGCCACCGACGCGGGCGACGTGCTCAAGGCGGAGAAGGACGGTGTGGTCCAGGAGGTTTCCGCGGACTACATCACCATCACCAACGACGACGGCACGTACACCACGTACCGCCTGCACAAGTTCTCCCGCTCGAACCAGGGCACCTCGGTCAACCAGAAGGTTGTCGTGGACGAGGGCGCGCGTGTGATCGAGGGCCAGGTCCTGGCCGACGGTCCCGCCACCGAAGAGGGCGAGATGGCCCTCGGCAAGAACCTGCTCGTGGCGTTCATGCCCTGGGAGGGTCACAACTACGAGGACGCGATCATCCTGTCGCAGCGCCTCGTACAGGACGACGTCCTCTCCTCGATCCACATCGAGGAGCACGAGGTCGACGCCCGTGACACCAAGCTGGGCCCGGAGGAGATCACCCGGGACATCCCGAACGTCTCCGAGGAGGTCCTCGCCGACCTCGACGAGCGCGGCATCATCCGTATCGGTGCCGAGGTCGTCGCCGGCGACATCCTCGTCGGCAAGGTCACGCCCAAGGGTGAGACCGAGCTGACGCCGGAGGAGCGCCTGCTCCGCGCGATCTTCGGTGAGAAGGCGCGCGAGGTGCGCGACACCTCGCTGAAGGTGCCGCACGGTGAGATCGGCAAGGTCATCGGCGTCCGCGTCTTCGACCGTGAAGAGGGCGACGAACTGCCGCCGGGCGTGAACCAGCTGGTTCGGGTCTACGTGGCGCAGAAGCGCAAGATCACGGATGGTGACAAGCTCGCCGGCCGTCACGGCAACAAGGGCGTCATCTCGAAGATCCTTCCGATCGAGGACATGCCGTTCCTCGAGGACGGAACTCCGGTCGACATCATCCTGAACCCGCTGGGTGTGCCGTCCCGAATGAACCCGGGACAGGTCCTGGAGATCCACCTCGGCTGGCTCGCCAGCCGCGGCTGGGACGTCTCCGGTCTCGCGGACGACTGGGCGCAGCGCCTGCAGGCCATCGGTGCCGACCAGGTCGCCCCGGGCACGAACGTCGCCACCCCCGTCTTCGACGGTGCGCGTGAGGACGAGCTCGCGGGTCTGCTGCAGCACACCATCCCGAACCGCGACGGCGAGCGCATGGTGCTTCCGTCCGGCAAGGCGCGGATGTTCGACGGCCGCTCCGGTGAGCCGTTCCCGGACCCGATCTCGGTCGGGTACATGTACATCCTCAAGCTCCACCACCTGGTCGACGACAAGCTGCACGCCCGTTCGACCGGTCCGTACTCGATGATCACCCAGCAGCCGCTGGGTGGTAAGGCCCAGTTCGGTGGCCAGCGCTTCGGTGAGATGGAGGTGTGGGCGCTGGAGGCATACGGCGCCGCGTACGCCCTCCAGGAGCTGCTGACGATCAAGTCCGACGACGTGACCGGCCGCGTGAAGGTCTACGAGGCCATCGTCAAGGGCGAGAACATCCCCGAGCCCGGCATTCCTGAGTCCTTCAAGGTCCTCATCAAGGAAATGCAGTCCCTGTGCCTCAACGTGGAGGTGCTGTCCTCGGACGGCATGTCCATCGAGATGCGCGACACCGACGAGGACGTCTTCCGCGCAGCGGAGGAGCTCGGCATCGACCTGTCCCGGCGCGAGCCGAGCAGCGTCGAAGAGGTCTGACGGGAGTCCGGCCGGGGGCTTTCCACGAGCCCCCGGCCGACCCCAGGACCCCCGTTTCAGACCACAGACTTACAACCCTGAGAGGGATTGACGCATAGTGCTCGACGTCAACTTCTTCGATGAGCTCCGGATCGGTCTGGCAACCGCTGACGACATCCGTCAGTGGAGCCACGGCGAGGTCAAGAAGCCCGAGACCATCAACTACCGCACGCTCAAGCCGGAAAAGGACGGGCTCTTCTGCGAGAAGATCTTCGGCCCCACCCGGGACTGGGAGTGCTACTGCGGCAAGTACAAGCGTGTCCGCTTCAAGGGCATCATCTGCGAGCGCTGTGGCGTCGAGGTCACCCGCGCCAAGGTGCGTCGTGAGCGGATGGGCCACATCGAGCTCGCCGCTCCCGTCACGCACATCTGGTACTTCAAGGGTGTCCCGAGCCGGCTCGGCTACCTCCTTGACCTGGCTCCGAAGGACCTCGAGAAGGTCATCTACTTCGCGGCGTACATGATCACGTTCGTCGACGAAGAGCGCCGTACCCGTGACCTGCCCTCCCTCGAGGCGCACGTCCAGGTCGAGCGTCAGCAGGTCGAGAACCGTCGCGACTCCGACCTGGAGGCCCGCGCCAAGAAGCTCGAGACCGACCTGGCCGAGCTCGAGGCCGAGGGTGCCAAGGCCGACGTGCGCCGCAAGGTGCGCGAGGGTGCCGAGCGTGAGATGAAGCAGCTGCGTGACCGTGCGCAGCGCGAGATCGACCGTCTCGACGAGGTGTGGAGCCGCTTCAAGAACCTCAAGGTCCAGGACCTCGAGGGCGACGAGCTGCTCTACCGCGAGCTGCGTGACCGTTTCGGCACGTACTTCGACGGCTCGATGGGTGCCGCGGCGCTGCAGAAGCGCCTGGAGTCCTTCGACCTCGACGAAGAGGCCGAGCGTCTCCGCGAGATCATCCGTACCGGCAAGGGCCAGAAGAAGACCCGTGCGCTCAAGCGCCTCAAGGTCGTCTCCGCGTTCCTGCAGACCAGCAACAGCCCCAAGGGCATGGTGCTCGACTGCGTGCCGGTCATCCCGCCGGACCTGCGTCCGATGGTGCAGCTGGACGGTGGCCGCTTCGCGACCTCCGACCTGAACGACCTGTACCGCCGCGTGATCAACCGCAACAACCGCCTGAAGCGGCTTCTCGACCTCGGCGCCCCCGAGATCATCGTGAACAACGAGAAGCGCATGCTCCAGGAGGCCGTGGACGCCCTCTTCGACAACGGTCGTCGTGGTCGCCCGGTCACCGGTCCCGGTAACCGTCCGCTGAAGTCCCTGAGCGACATGCTCAAGGGCAAGCAGGGCCGTTTCCGTCAGAACCTTCTCGGTAAGCGTGTGGACTACTCCGCGCGTTCCGTGATCGTCGTCGGCCCGCAGCTGAAGCTGCACCAGTGTGGTCTGCCGAAGGCCATGGCGCTGGAGCTCTTCAAGCCGTTCGTGATGAAGCGCCTGGTGGACCTGAACCACGCGCAGAACATCAAGTCGGCGAAGCGCATGGTCGAGCGCGGCCGCACGGTCGTGTACGACGTCCTGGAAGAGGTCATCGCCGAGCACCCGGTTCTGCTGAACCGTGCGCCGACGCTGCACCGCCTCGGCATCCAGGCCTTCGAGCCGCAGCTGGTCGAGGGCAAGGCCATCCAGATCCACCCGCTCGTCTGCACCGCGTTCAACGCGGACTTCGACGGTGACCAGATGGCCGTGCACCTGCCGCTCTCCGCGGAGGCGCAGGCCGAGGCCCGCATCCTGATGCTGTCCTCCAACAACATCCTGAAGCCCGCCGACGGCCGCCCGGTGACGATGCCGACCCAGGACATGGTCCTCGGTCTGTTCTTCCTCACCACGGACGGCGAGCTGCGCGACACCAAGGGCGAGGGCCGGTCGTTCGGCTCCACGGCCGAGGCGATCATGGCGTTCGACGCCGGTGATCTCGCGCTGCAGTCGCAGGTGGACATCCGCTTCCCGGTGGGCACCATCCCGCCGCGTGGCTGGACTCCGCCGGCCGCCGAGGAAGGCGAGCCGGAGTACCAGGCGGGCGACAGCTTCCGGCTGCGTACGTCCCTGGGCCGCGCGCTCTTCAACGAGCTGCTGCCCGAGGACTACCCGTTCGTCGACTACTCGGTGGGCAAGAAGCAGCTCTCCGAGATCGTCAACGACCTGGCCGAGCGCTACCCCAAGGTCATCGTGGCGGCGACGCTCGACAACCTGAAGGCGTCCGGCTTCTTCTGGGCGACCCGTTCCGGCGTCACCGTGGCCATCTCCGACATCGTCGTTCCCGAGGCGAAGGTCGAGATCGTCAAGGGCTACGAGGCCCAGGACGAGAAGGTCCAGAAGCAGTACGAGCGCGGTCTCATCACGAAGGAAGAGCGCACTCAGGAGCTCATCGCGATCTGGACCAAGGCGACCAACGAGGTTGCCGAGGCGATGAACGCGAACTTCCCGAAGACCAACCCCATCTTCATGATGGTTGACTCGGGTGCCCGAGGAAACATGATGCAGATGCGTCAGATCGCCGGTATGCGTGGTCTGGTGTCGAACGCCAAGAACGAGACGATCCCGCGCCCCATCAAGGCCTCCTTCCGTGAAGGCCTGTCGGTGCTCGAGTACTTCATCTCGACTCACGGTGCTCGTAAGGGTCTGGCGGACACCGCTCTGCGTACCGCCGACTCGGGTTACCTCACCCGTCGTCTGGTCGACGTCTCCCAGGACGTCATCATTCGTGAGGAGGACTGCGGCACCGACCGTGGCCTCAAGCTCGCGATCGCCGAGCGCGGCGCCGACGGCGTCCTGCGCAAGACGGACGACGTCGAGACCAGCGTGTACGCCCGTATGCTCGCCGAGGACATCGTCGTCGACGGCAAGGTCATCGCGCCGGCCAACGTCGACCTGGGTGACGTGCTCATCGACCAGCTGGTCGCGCACGGCGTCGAGGTCGTCAAGACCCGCTCGGTGCTCACCTGCGAGTCCGCGGTCGGCACCTGTGCCTACTGCTACGGCCGCTCGCTGGCCACCGGCAAGCTGGTCGACATCGGTGAGGCGGTCGGCATCATCGCCGCCCAGTCCATCGGTGAGCCCGGTACCCAGCTGACGATGCGTACCTTCCACACCGGTGGTGTGGCGGGTGACGACATCACCCAGGGTCTGCCCCGTGTCGTCGAGCTCTTCGAGGCTCGTACGCCGAAGGGTGTCGCCCCGATCTCCGAGGCCGCGGGCCGTGTCCGCATCGAGGAGACCGAGAAGACCAAGAAGCTCGTCGTCACCCCCGACGACGGCAGCGACGAGACGCCGTTCCCGATCTCGAAGCGTGCCCGTCTGCTGGTGGGCGAGGGCGACCACGTCGAGGTGGGCCAGAAGCTCACCGTGGGTGCCACCAACCCGCACGACGTGCTGCGCATTCTGGGCCAGCGTGCCGTCCAGGTCCACCTGGTCGGCGAGGTCCAGAAGGTCTACAACTCGCAGGGTGTGTCGATCCACGACAAGCACATCGAGATCATCATCCGGCAGATGCTGCGCCGCGTGACGATCATCGAGTCCGGCGACGCGGAGCTGCTGCCGGGCGAGCTCGTCGAGCGCTCGAAGTTCGAGACCGAGAACCGTCGTGTGGTCACCGAGGGCGGTCACCCCGCCTCCGGCCGTCCGCAGCTGATGGGTATCACCAAGGCCTCGCTGGCGACGGAATCCTGGCTGTCGGCCGCCTCCTTCCAGGAGACGACCCGAGTCCTGACGGATGCGGCGATCAACGCCAAGTCCGACAGCCTCATCGGCCTCAAGGAGAACGTCATCATCGGTAAGCTCATCCCGGCCGGTACGGGTCTGTCCCGCTACCGCAACATCCGGGTGGAGCCCACCGAGGAGGCCAAGGCCGCGATGTACTCGGCCGTCGGCTACGACGACATCGACTACTCGCCGTTCGGCACCGGCTCCGGCCAGGCCGTTCCGCTGGAGGACTACGACTACGGTCCGTACAACCAGTAGGCGAGCAGCTGCTTGAACCGCAGGGCGGTCACTCCGGGATTTCCCGGGGTGGCCGCCCTGCGGCGCGTTGCCGCATGATGGAATGCACAAAGTGTCCGGGTCCCGGGGGAGTGGTCTCGTGTCGAATTCTTCGTGGCAGCCGGCGCCCTGGCCGCCGCAGCAGGGGCAGCAGCCGTCGATGCTCGCCGCGCACGCCGACCGGGAGCGGGCCGTCGATGTGCTGCGGGCCGGTTTCGCCGAGGGGCGGATGCCGCAGGGGGAGTACGAGAAGCGGGTCGAGCGGGCCTATCAGGCGCGGACCGTGGGTGAGCTGAGCGTGCTGGTCGCGGATCTGCCGCAGGGGCCCGTACCGCAGCAGCAGATGCCGATGATGGCGCCCGTGCCGCGCACGTTCCTGCCGGCGCCGCCGCTGCCCGCGCCGACCAACGGGAAGGCCGTGGGGGCGCTCGTGTGCGGGGTGTCGACGTTCTTTTCGGTGGGCGCGACCGCGATTCCCGCGGTGGTCCTCGGGCACATGGCGCGCAAAGAGATCAAGCGGAGCGGCGAGCAGGGCGACGGGCTGGCGGTGGCCGGGATCGTGCTCGGGTGGCTCGTGATCGCGATCTGGGTGGTGTTCCTCACGCTCGTGATCGTGGCCGCGAGCGCGGGCAGCGCCTGAGCTGCGCCCGGCGTGTCCTGGCTGTGGGGTATTTGTTTTGACCACAGCGTATGAGATAGGTACGCTCAGACCTTGTGCCTGGGGTGTGCCTGGGCTCGCGTGCGTGTCTTCAACCGCACCGCGGGTCCCGATCGATTTCGATCAAGGTCACCGCAATCTGCCGCCTTCCCGCCATTGCGCGGGGGTCTGCAGTGTTCGACACACCCGACCGCGTGGGTCGGAGGGCGTTCCAGGTTAGCTTTACTATTCGGCACACAGAAACCGGAGAAGTAGTGCCTACGATCCAGCAGCTGGTCCGGAAGGGCCGGCAGGACAAGGTCGAGAAGAACAAGACGCCCGCGCTCGAGGGTTCGCCCCAGCGCCGTGGCGTCTGCACGCGTGTGTTCACGACCACCCCGAAGAAGCCGAACTCGGCCCTCCGTAAGGTCGCGCGTGTGCGTCTGACCTCCGGCATCGAGGTCACGGCCTACATCCCGGGTGAGGGACACAACCTGCAGGAGCACTCCATCGTGCTCGTGCGTGGCGGCCGTGTGAAGGACCTGCCCGGTGTTCGTTACAAGATCATCCGCGGCTCGCTTGACACCCAGGGTGTCAAGAACCGCAAGCAGGCCCGCAGCCGCTACGGCGCCAAGAAGGAGAAGTAAGAATGCCTCGTAAGGGCCCCGCCCCGAAGCGCCCGGTCATCATCGACCCGGTCTACGGTTCTCCTCTGGTGACCTCCCTCATCAACAAGGTGCTGCTGAACGGCAAGCGCTCCACCGCCGAGCGCATCGTGTACGGCGCCATGGAGGGTCTGCGTGAGAAGTCGGGCAACGACCCGGTCATCACGCTGAAGCGCGCGCTGGAGAACATCAAGCCGACCCTCGAGGTCAAGTCCCGCCGTGTCGGTGGCGCCACCTACCAGGTGCCGATCGAGGTCAAGCCCGGTCGCGCCAGCACCCTCGCGCTCCGCTGGCTCGTCGGCTACTCCCGCGCCCGTCGCGAGAAGACGATGACCGAGCGTCTGACGAACGAGCTGCTCGACGCCTCGAACGGCCTCGGCGCGGCCGTCAAGAAGCGCGAGGACACGCACAAGATGGCCGAGTCCAACAAGGCCTTCGCGCACTACCGCTGGTAGTCGCTACCCACATCGAGACCGAGAGAAGACCGAAGCCTTATGGCTACCACTTCACTTGACCTGGCCAAGGTCCGCAACATCGGGATCATGGCCCACATCGACGCGGGCAAGACGACGACGACCGAGCGGATCCTGTTCTACACCGGCGTGTCGTACAAGATCGGTGAGGTTCACGACGGCGCTGCCACGATGGACTGGATGGAGCAGGAGCAGGAGCGTGGCATCACGATCACCTCTGCTGCCACCACCTGTCACTGGCCGCTCGAGGACAACGACTACACGATCAACATCATCGACACCCCGGGGCACGTCGACTTCACCGTCGAGGTGGAGCGTTCCCTGCGTGTCCTCGATGGTGCCGTGACGGTGTTCGACGGTGTCGCCGGCGTTGAGCCGCAGTCCGAGACGGTGTGGCGTCAGGCCGACCGTTACGGCGTGCCGCGTATCTGCTTCGTGAACAAGCTGGACCGTACGGGTGCCGAGTTCCACCGCTGCGTCGACATGATCGTCGACCGCCTCGGTGCGACCCCGCTCGTCATGCAGCTGCCCATCGGTGCCGAGGCCGACTTCCAGGGTGTCGTCGACCTCGTCACGATGAAGGCGTTCGTCTGGTCGGCCGAGGCCGCCAAGGGCGAGGCCTACGACATCGTCGACATCCCCGCCACGCACGTCGAGGCTGCCGAGGAGTACCGCGGCAAGCTGCTCGAGGCCGTCGCGGAGAACGACGAGGAGATGATGGAACTGTTCCTGGAGGGCACCGAGCCCACCGTGGAGCAGCTGCACGCCGCCGTGCGTCGCATCACCATCGCCTCGGGCAAGGGCGGCGACACCACCGTCACCCCCGTCTTCTGTGGCACCGCGTTCAAGAACAAGGGCGTTCAGCCCCTGCTCGACGCCGTCGTGCGCTACCTGCCGACCCCGCTCGACGTCGAGGCCATCGAGGGCCACGACGTGAAGGACCCCGAGCTGGTCGTCAAGCGCAAGCCGTCGGACGACGAGCCGCTGGCCGCTCTGGCCTTCAAGATCATGAGCGACCCGCACCTCGGCAAGCTCACCTTCGTCCGGGTTTACTCGGGCCGCCTGGAGTCCGGCACCGCTGTGCTGAACCCCGTCAAGGGCAAGAAGGAGCGCATCGGCAAGATCTACCGTATGCACGCGAACAAGCGTGAGGAGATCGAGTCGGTGGGCGCCGGTGACATCGTCGCCGTCATGGGTCTGAAGCAGACCACCACGGGCGAGACGCTCTGTGACGACAAGCAGCAGGTGATCCTGGAGTCCATGGACTTCCCGGCGCCTGTCATCCAGGTCGCCATCGAGCCGAAGTCCAAGGGTGACCAGGAGAAGCTGGGTGTCGCCATCCAGCGTCTCTCGGAGGAGGACCCCTCCTTCCAGGTTCACTCGGACGAGGAGACCGGCCAGACCATCATCGGTGGTATGGGCGAGCTTCACCTCGAGGTGCTCGTCGACCGCATGAAGCGCGAGTTCCGCGTCGAGGCGAACGTCGGCAAGCCGCAGGTCGCGTACCGCGAGACGATCCGTCAGGCCGTCGAGCGCGTGGACTACACCCACAAGAAGCAGACCGGTGGTACCGGTCAGTTCGCCAAGGTGCAGATCGCGATCGAGCCCATCACCGAGGCCGACGGCCCGGCGTACGAGTTCGTGAACAAGGTCACCGGTGGCCGTATCCCGCGGGAGTACATCCCGTCGGTGGACGCCGGTGCGCAGGAGGCCATGCAGTTCGGCATCCTCGCCGGGTACGAGATGACTGGTGTGCGCATCACGCTTCTCGACGGTGCCTACCACGAGGTCGACTCCTCCGAGCTCGCCTTCAAGATCGCCGGTTCGCAGGCGTTCAAGGAGGGTGCGCGCAAGGCAAAGCCCGTGCTGCTCGAGCCGATGATGGCCGTCGAGGTCACCACGCCCGAGGACTACATGGGCGATGTCATCGGTGACATCAACTCCCGCCGTGGCCAGATCCAGGCCATGGAGGAGCGCAGCGGCGCTCGCGTCGTGAAGGGCCTCGTGCCCCTCTCGGAGATGTTCGGCTACGTCGGAGACCTCCGCAGCAAGACGTCGGGTCGCGCAAGCTACTCAATGCAGTTCGACTCCTACGCCGAGGTTCCGCGGAACGTCGCCGAGGAGATCATCGCGAAGGCCAAGGGCGAGTAACTCAATCGAGTTCACGCTTTAGGCTTGACTCCGGAGCCTCTTGGGGCATTTGCCGACAACCATCGGGAAATGCCCCGGGGCCCGGGCTTTCCAGCAAAGATCACCTGGCGCCGATGAAGCAAGGCGTACAGAACCACTCCGCAGGAGGATTCAGTGGCGAAGGCAAAGTTCGAGCGGACTAAGCCGCACGTCAACATCGGCACCATCGGTCACATCGACCACGGTAAGACGACCCTCACGGCCGCCATTACCAAGGTGCTGCACGACGCGTACCCGGACCTGAACGAGGCCTCGGCCTTCGACCAGATCGACAAGGCTCCCGAGGAGCGCCAGCGCGGTATCACCATCTCGATCGCGCACGTCGAGTACCAGACGGAGACGCGTCACTACGCGCACGTCGACTGCCCCGGTCACGCGGACTACATCAAGAACATGATCACGGGTGCCGCGCAGATGGACGGCGCCATCCTCGTGGTCGCCGCCACCGACGGCCCGATGCCGCAGACCAAGGAGCACGTGCTCCTGGCCCGCCAGGTCGGCGTTCCGTACATCGTCGTCGCCCTGAACAAGGCCGACATGGTGGACGACGAGGAGATCCTGGAGCTCGTCGAGCTCGAGGTGCGTGAGCTCCTCTCCGAGTACGAGTTCCCGGGCGACGACCTGCCGGTCGTCAAGGTCTCCGCTCTGAAGGCCCTTGAGGGCGACAAGGAGTGGGGCAACTCGGTCCTCGAGCTCATGAAGGCCGTGGACGAGAACATCCCGCAGCCCGAGCGCGACGTCGACAAGCCGTTCCTGATGCCGATCGAGGACGTCTTCACGATCACCGGTCGTGGCACGGTCGTCACCGGTCGTATCGAGCGCGGCATCCTCAAGGTCAACGAGACCGTTGACATCGTGGGCATCAAGCAGGAGAAGACCACCACCACGGTCACCGGCATCGAGATGTTCCGCAAGCTGCTCGACGAGGGCCAGGCCGGTGAGAACGTCGGTCTGCTCCTCCGTGGCATCAAGCGCGAGGACGTCGAGCGCGGCCAGGTCATCATCAAGCCGGGTTCGGTCACGCCGCACACCGAGTTCGAGGCGCAGGCGTACATCCTGTCGAAGGACGAGGGTGGCCGTCACACCCCCTTCTTCAACAACTACCGCCCGCAGTTCTACTTCCGTACCACGGACGTGACCGGCGTCGTGACCCTCCCCGAGGGCACCGAGATGGTCATGCCGGGTGACAACACTGAGATGACCGTTGAGCTCATCCAGCCCGTCGCCATGGAAGAGGGCCTGAAGTTCGCCATCCGTGAGGGTGGCCGGACCGTCGGCGCCGGCCAGGTCACCAAGATCAACAAGTAAGTCCGCTTACTTGCTGGGCTTGTTGCCTGGTAGCTCCCAAGAGCTCTGAAAGGGCCCGTACGACTTCGGTCGTACGGGCCCTTTCGCATGTTCGGCCGGTCCGGCTCAGGTGCCCGTCGCCCAGCGCACCGCGGCGATCACCACGAGGGCCGCGGCCGGCACCACCCACGGCCAGGCCATGACCCGGCGCACCGAGGGCAGCAGCCACAGGACGGCGACCGCGCCGGCCAGGGCCAGGGTGGCGAGACACGACACCTCGATGCCGCGGTAGGCGTCGTCGTCCCAGGCGCCCGACGGGCGGATCGTCACGGCCATCCAGCAGAACCAGGCCGCGAGCAGCGTGAGTGCGGCGAAGGGGACGGCGAGGACGACGCGCAGACAGCCGCGGTCGGCGTCGTCCGGGTGGGCGTCGGGGTGGCTCATGGGCGCAGCGCTCTCCTCGCGTCGTCCAGATCGTTGCTGAAGCCCCGCCCGTAGGCCTGGGCGTCGTCGGACTCCCAGTACGGGCCGCCGTTGTAACGGGCGGCGAGCTCCTGGTACTGGGCCTGGGTCATCTCCTCCGGCGGTACGTTCGCGAACTCGCTCTCCGCCTTCAGCTGGGCCAGGTACTCGGAGGCGATGAACATGTTCTGCGCGGGGTCCTGGAGCGCCTCCTCCACCATGCCGCGCTGCTGGTCGGTGAGGTGGTCGGGATCGTAGCCGAGGACCTCGGCGCCGCGGCGCACCTGGATGGCGATGGGCCCCATCGACGTGTTGTCGGGGTCGCCGCCGAGCCGCCAGGGCAGGTTCTCCGGGGTGATCGGGCTCAGCGGGGAGTCGGCCTGCTCGCGGATGGTGTCGGTCAGGTCGTCGAGGATGCCGGGCTGTCCACCGATCTCCTGCCAGGCGATACCGGCGACCATGTCGGGCGGCAGCCCCGAGTTGCGGGCCGCGGCGTTGATGATGTCCTTGTTCGCCGTGATCCAATCGGCGCGCTCCTGCGCGCTGCCCGGCGGGTTCCAGTAGTTGTCGCGGGCGCCGGGCAGGCTTGCGACCTGGAGGCGGATGTCGCGCAGCGTCGGCGACACGATCTCGTCCCCGGCGATGGGGTAGTAGTCCTGCTTGGGGCCGCTGCCGGGCAGGTGCATGAGCGGGTTCGAGCTCGCTTCGGCCGCCTCCCGGCGCAGCTCGGGGATGGCCGCCACGAGGTCGGCGCGGCCCGTCATGTACGTACGGAACTCCGGCAGCATGTCGTACCCCTGCTTCAGCCGGTGCACACAGAGGTCGCGGGCCTCCTTCTCGGTGGTCCCGGCCAGGTGGAAGTCGCCGCCCGCCGCGTCGTGCAGCCGGTTCGCCTCGTCCTTGATGTCGTCGATGTCCATGGTGAGTTCGGCGAAGAAGTCCATGACGCCGGTGGTGGCCCGCATGTCCTCCCACTGCCGCATGGGCTCGGCCTCCTGGGCCTCACGGGTGATGGCGGTGCCCTTGGTGTGGATCAGGTCGGCGAGAGCCTGCTCGTTCGACTTGCCGTTGGAGTAGTGGCTCTTGGCGGCCTCCAGCGCGGTCGCGTAGTCGCGCAGGGCGGTCGCCGCCTTTTCGTAGCCGTCGGCGAGCAGCGTCAGGAGTTTGCGGCTCTCGCGGAGACGGCCCTCGTAGTGGGTGCTGCCCTCGCTCTTCCACTGCGTGTGCTTCTCGGCCCGCTCGGCGGCGGGGTCCGTCGACGTGAGCAGGTCGTGTACGCGCTTGAACTCATCGGCGTTGCGCTCGACGAGCGCCGGGCTGCAGCTCTCCAAAAACTCGACGTCCTTGCGGTGACTGATGCCCTGGCTCATCGCGCCTCCGGGGAGAGGTAGCTGCCGTCGAGGACCTGCTGCAGGAACCGCTGCGCCGTGTCGTCCTCGATCTTCACGAAGTCGCCGCCGGCGGTGCGCAGCTTGGTGGACAGGGCCGCGAACAGGGCGACGGCGTCCAGGTACTGGTCACCGGCGAACGCGGCGAACCGGGTCACCTGCGCGGCGACGTCCTCGTGGGCCCGGGGGTCGCGGGCCAGCGTGGTGAGTTCGGCGTCGGGCCGGCCCTCGTGCAGCAGGCCGGCGATCTCGATCAGCAGGTTCGCGTTGCCGTTGATGGACGTGGCCTTGGCGATGAGCGTGCCCGCCGCCGGGGCGCCGTCTGCTCCGGCCTCCGGCGGCAGATGGTTGAGCCGCATCCCGGTCGAGCGCCGCTCCTGGGCGTCGGCCTTCAATTGGGCCCACTCCTCGTCGAATGACATGGCGTCCCCCTTGTCGTCCGCCCCCGTGACGGATCATCAAGCGACCATGGCAGCAGGACGGCGGCCGCGGGAGCCCCCGGAGCGTCACCGTTGTGTTGCAAACCGTGTACCTGTCAGGCCTTCGCCTGCGTCGGGCGCCACAGCCACGGGCGGGCGTCCGGGGAGAGGCCGGCGGCGGTGGGGCCGCGTCGGCCCGCGCTCAGTGCCGGGCCGTCCAGGGTGGTCGGGGCGGTGGCCGGGCGCGTGGTGCGGCCGTTGTGGAGGAGCTGGACGCTGCCGGTGGTGTCGCGGCCGAGGAGGTAGGGGCCTGCCGCGGTCACCGGGCCGTAGCCGGGGAAGTGCACGGCAGGGCCGCCCGGGGAGAGCAGGCGGGCGGAGGCCGGCGGGCGGTAGTAGAGGCGGTCGCCCGCCGCGGCTATCGCGTCCGCCGGGGTGGGCAGGCCGGTGAGCGGGTCGGGGCCTTCCGGGGTCCAGTGGTGGACGGTGTAGTGCCCGGGGGCGTACACGTGCACCTGCCGGTCGTCGCCGATCACGGCCGTGAGGCCGTCCTGGACCGGGCCGCCGCCGAGGTCGCGCCAGGGCGACCAGGTGCCGGACGTCTCGCGGATCCGCGTGCTGATGCCCTGGTCGGCGTTGCGTACGAAGAGGTGGACGCGGCCGTCGGGAGCGGTGACCGCCACCGGGACGCCGATGCGGCGGCCGCGGTCGGCGTCGGCCTCGGGGTTGCCCAGGCTCGTCCAGGAGCCGTACTTGCGCGGGCCGCGCTGCTCCAGGAGCACGATCTCGCGGAGGTCGCTCGCGCCCCTGCCCTCGATCGCGGAGAGACGGAGCCCGAACAGCAGCGTGCGGCCGTCGGGGAGCGCGGTGCTGCCCAGGACCGGGGCGAGGGGGCCGCCGCCGAGGTCGACCGGGGCGCCGAACGCCCCGTCCGCCTGCTCGTCGTAGCGGACCGCGCGCAGGCCGAGGACGCCGTACGCGGTGAGCCGTCCGTCGGCGTCCGGCGCGAGGGCGAGGCGCGGGCCGGGGTAGCGGTAGTGGGTCGAGCGGACCCAGCCCTTGCGGTTGGTGAGGGGGCGGTCGCCGCCGACGTTGTAGTCGCCGCAGCCCGCCGGGTTGCCGCAGCTCCAGTCGGGCGCCGCGCCGTACGGGACCAGGTGCGCGGCCTTCTGGTCGAGGACCTGCGGCGGGAGGTTCTTCGGCCAGTGGTGGTTGTAGTAGCCGCGGAAGGCGGTGGCCACGAACGCGGGCGGGCCGCCCTTCGTCTGCTGCGCCCAGCGGATCAGCGCGGCCCAGCTGAAGCAGGCCACCGCGGTGTGGTCGGCGTGGTCGGAGAAACCGATCTGCTCGCTGTCGCGGATCTGGGTGATCCGGTCGCTGTCCTGGATGTCGGGATCCGGGTCGAGGGTCTGCACGAGCGTCGGCCGGTAGCGCTCGAAGAGCTCCACGAGGACGCCGACCAGGGACTCGTAGTCGTACGTCTGGACCGTGCGCAGCGGCGAGCCCTCCGGGAGGAGGGTGCGCAGCAGCAGACCGCGGTCGCGCCACAGAGCGGGTACGCCCATGTGTCCGGCCGGGGTGTGCATCGCGAGGTTGAGATGGACCAGCTCGACGCGGCGGCCCCGGTTCTCCAGGGTGCTGACCTCGGCCTGGAACCCGTTGCGGAAGCGGGTGACGCTCGTGTTCCAGCGGGTGAAGACGGGCAGGCCGAGCTGGGTCGCGTACGACTGGCGCAGGCCTTGGTGGCGGGCCGCGGAGTAGGCCGCCTTGTCGGGGCGGGGCGCGCGGTCGGTCGCCGATTTGTTCATGCCGTTGGCCTCGCCGGCCGTGACGTACACGCAGACGAGCGGGGTGCCGGCGTCGAGCGAGTGCTGCGTGTCGGGGTTCATGAAGTACAGGTCGTCGTCGGGGTGGGCGAGGACCTGGAGGAGCAGGGCGCGCTCGGCCTGGGCGGCGGGGCGGCCGGTCGCGGGGGAGGGGGCGGTGGTGTGCGGCGGGGGTGCGGGGGCGACGCGGGAGCAGGCGCTGAGGGAGCCGACCGCGGCGAGGGCGCCGCCGGCGAGCAGCCCGCGCCGCGACAGACCCGGCACGAGCCCCTGCTCGGAACTTCTCTTAAGGGGCTTTTCGGACCCAGATATCGCAGGTCGCTTCCGCACGGTGACGCTCACTCCGTCCGCTGGCGAGGCAGCGGTCGGTCTGTCGCGCGCCTCTGTTCAGGTTTTTCACCTGGCTAGAGGGGCGGGCGGGGCGTCGGGTTCCATGCGCGTACATGTTCTGTTCACCCGCGAGGGGGCGGGGGCAGCTGCATACAGCGAGTGTTTACGCGTTGGAGCGGCGCATGATGTGTGCCTGCGGTGAGATGAGCCAGCGGAAATGATCGACCAGCGGTCCCACTACAGCAGGGTCACGCAAAATGATCCCCAACTCGATGTTGTCCGTCGACGCGCGGTCGGTGAGGTTCGCGCTACCGAGGACTGCAGTGTCTCGGTCGGCGGCTATGAGCTTGGCGTGAAGCACGCCGGAGCCGCTGAGTCGGTGCCAGACGCGGACGTCACTCGGCAGCGCGACGAAGGCGCGTGCTGCAGAGGTGGTCTCTTCGAGGAGCAGATCTACCTGCACCCCACGGCGAGCCGCATCGGTGATCTCGGCGATGATCGCTTCTGCGTCGCGGGCGGCGAAGCTGGAAATCAACAGCGAAGAGGATGCCGACCGGATGACTTCCAGGGCTATACCGCTCGTCAGCCGTGCAGGAACTGAGGGACTGACAGGTCCGCTGACGACTGGCTGCGCCAGAGGCGGATGCGCGGTTTCGCCGATGGCCTTCATGGCAAGGGACAGTGCGGCACCTGGTAGGTCGGGGCACTCTGCGGCCCAGGCGCGTATCGCTGTGCCCAGCTGCTCGGCGAGCCCAGCCGCCGGCTGAGCGAAGGCGAAGCGTGAAAGCTCGGGGTCTTCCGGTCCAATGGCCTGCTCCAGAACGCCTTCCCAAGCGATCGCTTGCTCACGGGGCAGCCGATCGTGCAGCGCGGCCAGGAGGTGGGGCAACCGCGGAGAACCAAGCCACTCTCGGGGGACGGGGAGCGAATCGGATGAACTGCGCTGTCCGGGAAAGTTCTCGCTCATGGGCGGAACGCGCAAGCGTTGTCCGCCAGCGTCTCGACCAGAAGAGCCCTGTCCAAGTAGTGGTTGCCCCGCTCACAGGAGGTCTCCGCCGCGAACAGGCAGGCGTGGCATGCGGCCCGTGTAGCCGAGCGTGTACACGTGGATCGTGCTCGGCGCACATGGGGGCGAACCGCACAGCCTCGCCTCGTCCAGAGCCTGGGAGACAGTCGGCCCGAGGCGGTCACTACGACCGAGGGAGACCAGCCCGCCCAGGGTTCCCTCGCTATCCGGCGCGGCCGTGTCCAGCAGGATCCCCGACATGGGATCAGGACCGGAGCGTGCGTAGATACGCTCCGCTATTCCTGAGGCCCCATAGCCGCGTTCCAGGGCGAATTGGCGATTGAGTACATGCGCCAGTGTGTGCAGGAGTACGTAACGGATGCCAGGCCAGCGAGGCTCCACACGGCGCGCGAGACACCAGTCCACGTGAGCTGCCTGGAGGACACGCTCACGGGCGAGCGCGGATCCTTGCCGCTCCCACTCGGCGAGCTTCTCTTCGTTGAGAGCGAGGAATACGCCTTCGCCGCGGAGTTCGGCACATGGGACTCAGGTGGGGTCCGTGCGGCTGAGCGGAGCGCCCCCACGCGTCTGAGACTCCTCCTCCGGCAGCCATTCGGGAGCTTCGATAGGAGTGAAGCCGGTGAGAGCCGAGACCTTGCGGAGTCTGTGAACGAGGACGACGCTGTCCAGCCAGTCCGTTGTCCCCTCTGGTACTTGGCGTTCGCGTACGGTCGTGAAGTTGGGCAGCGCCTGGTCGCGTGGCTGGGTGAATGCCTTCCACTCGGGGGTACTGAGGTCGAATTCATCGGCCTCGTCCTCCTGCCCGGTGTTGAGTGTTCGGGCTTCTTTGGTGATCGCGGTCCACACCGCGTCGGTTCCGTACTGCTCCAGCTCCGGCCAGCAGGCCTGAGTGGCGAGCAGCATCTTGGCCGCATCGGCAGGTACCGCTGCCGAGGGAAAGAGCAGTGCCCAGTGTTCTCGCACGGCCTGATCGAGTGGTTCGTCGGCGCGGGGGATGCTGAAGACCCGCAGCTGTGAGGCGAACCAGCTGTTGGTGGCGCCCAGCGCCATGGTCCTGGCGTGTTCTCCGCAGCCATTCTGGGCGAACGTGCCGAGATGCGGATGGTGACCCCGGCACGCGGGCAGATTGCGCTCACCGGCCTGTCCGAGGGCGTCCGCCATGGAGCGGACCCTGTCGCAGGTGCAGCGGACGAAGACGTTGGCGGCTTCGCCGGTGGTGCCGGACTCAGTGAGCGTGAGCGTACCGCCCTCGCAGGGGGCCGTGCCGCCGTGAACAAAGTAGACCCAGGGGAAGTCGTCCATGTGCCCGTCGGGGCAGGCGACCAGAAAGCGTGCAGGCCACGCGGTGGGTTGGCCCTTGCCTCCGCCGCCGCAGTTGGTGTGCACATACTTGGTCTTCTCGGGGCGGTAGAGGTTCGGGCGGAGCTGGAAGAGGCCGCTGCTCGCCGGGGCGAGCTGATTGCACCGCTCGCGTGAACAGCGCAGCCACCGGGGGAAGAGGCCGACCGGTACCCCCGTCCTAGTCCAGTCACCGTACGGATCGGCTGGATTCTCCGGCAGGTGGGGTGGCGTACGCAGTACGGCTACCTGGGTGCCGAGACGGCGGCGGACGGCGGCCAGGAGCCGGTCCTCCGACAGTACCCGGGCCCGGATCGGATCCCAGTCGTCCAGGCCCATGACCATGGTGGACAGGTTTGGCAGATCGGTAACGGCGCCGATGCCATAAGTGTGGAGGAGCTGACTGGGGCGAAGCTCCCCGACGCGCAGAGCCTGAGGGGCGGGGCTGGTCATGCGTTCTCTTACGGGTCCGGGTCGCTTGAGGGTGCGCTGTCGTCGGGCTGGGGGCGGGGGCGGGGGCGAAGGGTGGTTCGTCCCCCTCGACCGCGGCCTCACCGGAGAAGATCAGCCGGATCGGCGGTTCCACCTCGCGCAGGGACGTGGGGCAGGTCATCAGTCGCCAGGGACCGCTGTCAGGTTCCAGTATTGAACTTGATCGGGTGATGTCGGGCTGTTCGCCGGACAGCATGCGGGTGGCTTAGGTAGTCCTGGTGGGGTGAGATATCCGCAGGGCGGTGGCTTGACCGACGCCGAGAGGGCCGGGCGAGAGCGGGCCTTCCCCCACGAAGGTGGGCACGCGGTTATTGGTCACGCGGCGAGCGTGAG